>NZ_JBASWB010000066.1:0-1678 GCF_049276255.1 Miniphocaeibacter sp. | reverse complement strand
TTTTGCGTTGACGATGAGGGGGAGTTGGGGAAGGCCGTCGTGGGCGCGCAGCATGTCGGCGAGGGCTTCCAGATTCAGCCATAGGTTGTTGGTGTTGAAGAGCGTGTATTTGCGGATGTTTTGGAAGTCGTCGGTTTCGGCGGGCGGACACTGGGCGGATTCGCGCAGGAGCAGGCGGCCGGTGGCGGCGTTGCAGGCGAGGTGGCCGCCTTTGCGGTCGCTTTCCGTGCGCGCGGTGACTTCCATCCGGAACGGGATGCGCTGGGTGGCGAGGTGGCCGAGGATGCCCATGTGCAGGATGGCGCCGAGGTTGTCGGCGTTGGCGACGAAGGCGTAGCGGAAGCCGGCGGCGAGGAGGGTGTCGAGCAGGCCGGTGGTTTGCAGGGCCATATAGATGTCGGCATGGCCGGGGGGGCACCATTCGAGTTCGGGATTTTCCGGCCAGACGGCGGGGGCGCCGGTGGCGGCTTCGAGCTTGGGTACGCGATGCTGGCAGAAGGAGAGGGGCAGGCCGGATGGGTTGGCAAATTGCGGATGCTGGCGGGACAGGAAGGCGTGGGTGTCGGCGTCGGTGGAGAAGCTGTTCATCAGCAGGAGGGGCAGGGGCGCGCGGGCGCGGCGGCGCAGAAATTCCACCTGGCGGATGATGATGTCCAGAAAGCTGAGGCCGTTTTTGGCGACCATCAGGGATTTGGCCTGGTCGAGTCCCATGCTGGTGCCGAGGCCGCCGTTGAGGCGGATGACGACGGTGCGGGCGATGGCGGTTTCGCCTTCGGGGGCGAGTTCGTCGAGGTCTTGCAGGCGGGGGAATGGCGGCAACTGGCCGAGTGTTGCGCCGGGGATGACGCCCAGGTCGCCGTCGCGCCAGCGGCGGCGATTGTTGATGAAGGCTTCCGTGACCAGCGGCGGCGCGCCGTCGGCGGTCATGCGGGCGCGGATGTCATTTTCAATGGCGGTCGGACTCATGGGCAGAGGCGGAATTATTTGGCGGCGGGCAGGTTGTCTTCGATGGCGGCGCGCAACTCGTTCAGGTGTTGGTCGCGGCGGGCGGCGAGGGTTTGATGGATGCGGGAGACTTCGCCGGCCCATTGCTTGCGGGGGAGCACCAGCACCGGGTCCACGGGCAGATAGGCGGCTACGCCGGGGTGGAGTTCGGTCAGGCGGTAGGTGGCGGTTCCGCCGGGGAAGCGCACGGAAACTCTTCCGTCTTCGATGCCGGTGACTTCGGCGTTCTCACGCAATTTTTGGCCTTCCAGACCGGGCAGGAGGGGGAAAATGATGAGCCGGCCCTGAATGCCTTGTCCGGGGGGGAGGTCGGATATTTTGGGCGACGCCGGCAGGCTGTTTTTGGCGGCTTCAATCCGCTTGGCCATGTCTTCGCGGAGGAGGCGGACTTGTTCGTTGGTGCTGCTGCGCAGCAAGGCCGTTGTGGTGACTTCGAGCTCGTGCGCGAGTTCTTCGGCCGCGCCGATGGCGGCCAGGGCGGCTTGTCCGAGCGCGGTGTTGGCCTGGACGGCGGCGCTCACGCGGGCGAAGTCCGTTTTCAGGGCGGCGAGCTGGCTGTCCTGAGCCATGATGAGGGCTTGGTTTTGCTCGATGGTTTGGGCCAGGGCTGATTCCGTGCTTTGCAAGCGCTGTTTGATTTTTTGGGCCAGAGTGTGCAACCACAGATTGGCGC
>NZ_JBASWB010000065.1:0-19355 GCF_049276255.1 Miniphocaeibacter sp. | reverse complement strand
GGATTATGTTATGTTTTCATAAGTTTAAGTTTAAAGGTTTTGAAAATGAAATAGCGGCTCAAGCTTCTTAGCTTGAACCGCAAATATTATTATTTTCTTCATCAACACTATTTGACAAAGAGCCTATAAAAAAACCAGAGCAAAATATCCGCTCTGGTAAAAATCCAACTTTTTGGGGTCACCTTATATTAATTCTCTATAGCTATTTCTTATTTATTTTTTCCCTATTGGTTTTAAAGTAGACCATACCAATAGTTAACCCTAACATAGACGGTACTATCCAACCAAATCCATCTTCAAAGAAAGGTAAAATATTAGACGCAATTTTTAAAACTTTTTCAAAAATATAATTATCTCCAATAGATTTAGCTACTGTATTTAATGCATCAAATAAACTAGCAAAGGCTGTAAAGATTATAGTAATTATATATACTTTTTTATTGTTTCTAAACAATGGTGATAAAAAAATCAAGGCTATTAAAACTATTGCTATTGGATATAGGAAATTTAATACCGGTAGGGATAATTTTATTATTGAATTTAAACCTACATTTGAAACAACAAAACTTATTAATGTAACTAAGCAAATAAATTTAAAATAACTAATTTTAGGATACATTTTATGAAACATTTCTGAACAGGCTGTTATTAAACCAACGGCTGTTTTTAAACATGCAACAATTACTATAATCGCAAGTAAAATTTCTCCAAAAAATCCAAAATAGTATTTGGAAATTTGATTTAAAGCTATTCCCCCATTTTCAGATAAGTTAAGTTTTCCTAAACTGGAAGCTCCCATATAAACTAATGAACCATATATAATAGACATTAGTATCATAGTTACTATGCCGGATTTTAAAGTGTATTTTGCAATTTCTTTAGGCTCCTTTACTCCCAATTCCTTTATACTATTTATTACTATTATAGAAAACGCTAAAGAAGCTAGAACATCCATTGTATTATAGCCTCCAATAAAACCTTCCCTGAAAGCTCCTGTAATAAATTTACTTTGGATTTCAGCATTGGAAATATTTCCCATTGGATTTATAAAGGATATAATTATTAATGAAGATAAAAGTAATAAGAACATAGGATTTAATACTTTCCCAACCCAAACCATTATTTTCGAAGGTTTTAGTGACAGTAAAAATGCCAATATATAAAAAATAAAGGTAAAAATCAATAAAAATAATTTTATTTTATCTTCTCCAATAAATGATTTTAATCCTACTTCAAAAGAAACTGTTCCAAGTCTAGGTAATGCAAAAAACGGTCCAATTGTTAAATATAATCCTATAGTGAAAAAATATCCGAATTTTTTATTTATTCCTGTAGTCATTTCAAACAAGCTACTATTTTCAGATATCCCCATTGCCATTGTTCCTAATAGAGGAAGCCCTACAGCTGTAATTAAAAAACCAATCATAGTTTGAAGCATATTTGCTCCTGCATTTTGTCCTAAATTTACAGGAAAAATCAAATTCCCTGCTCCAAAAAATAATCCAAAAAGCATAGATCCAATTGTTATATAATCTTTAATTTTATTTTTCATAATTCCTCCAAACTATATAAGTATACTACAATTGATTTTTTAAAAAAACTTATTTTTTATTTCTAATATAGTTGAAAAACATTAATAAATTAATAATTAAATATAATTAGCTACAAGATAATATAAAAAAACCAGAGCAATAAATCAGCTCTGGAAAAAGTCCAACTTTCTAGGGTCACCTTATCTTTCTTCCCTGTAAATATTTTTTTGTTTTATATTAAACTTTCTGCATACCTTACAGACTCCATTGCATCTTTTCCATAGAAATCTGCATTTATCATTTTTGCATATTCCGGAGTTAATACTGCTCCTCCTACCATAACCTTACAATAAGGTGCCTCTTTTCTTAATAGCTCTATGGTTTCTTCCATTGCCGGAACAGTTGTTGTCATTAAGGCACTAAGACCAACAAGTTTCACCTTGTTTTTTACTACTGTTTCAACAATTATTTCAGGTGAAACATCTCTACCTAAATCAATAATGTTAAATCCATAATTTTCTAGTAAGACTTTAACTATATTTTTCCCTATGTCGTGAATATCGCCTTTAACTGTTGCTAGGACAATACTATATTTTTTCTCTTCCCTTTGTCCTGCTTTTTCTAAATATACTTTTATATTTTCAAAAGCTTCTTTTGCTGCCTCTGCACTCATTAATAATTGTGGTAAATAAAGGGTTTTATTTTCAAAGCCAATACCTACAATATCCAATGCCGGAACTATTTCCTCATTAATTATTTCCAAAGGCTTTTTTTCTTCCAATAGTCTTTTGGAAATTATATTCGCTTCTTCTTTTAACCCTTTTATAATTGCATCTTGTAAGCCTACTTTAGCCTGTACCTTCTTAGATTTTTCATTTTTATTAATTACTTTACTATCTATTTCTAAATTTGATGCAAAGTCTATATAATCTTTACATTGTGGGTCATAGTTTGACAAAGCATTAAAAGCATAGTAGGTTTTCATCATTTCAATAGAATTAGGGTTCATAATTGCAGCATCTAACCCCTTTTCTAAAGCCATTGCAAAAAAAGTTCCATTTATTAAATCCCTATTTGGAAGTCCAAAGGAAATATTAGAAACTCCTAGACTTGTAATTCCATTAAATTCCTTTTTTACTCTTTCCAGCGTTCCCAGCGTTACTAAAGCAGAACTAGTATCTGCACTTATAGTCATTGCTAAAGTATCAATTATAATATCTTTTTTATCTATTCCAAATTTTTCTGCATAGGAATATATATTTTCTACTATTTTTATTCTACCTTCTACATTATCCGGAATACCATTTTCATCTAAGGTTAAGGCAACAACAAGTCCACCATATTTTGCTATAAGAGGAAAAATTGCATCCATACTTTCTTTTTTACCATTTACAGAATTTACCATAGGTTTTCCATTATAAATTCTCATGGCTTTTTCTAAGGCTTGGTAATTTGATGTGTCTATTTGTAAGGGTAAATCCGTTATAGCCTGTAATTCTCTAATTGAATCTACCATCATTTCAACTTCATCAATTTCAGGTAGCCCAACATTTACATCTAGTGCTTTTACACCTAATTCTTCCTGCTTTACTGCTTCATTTAAAATATAGTTAATATCATGGTTTCTTAAAGCTTCTTTAAACTTCTTTTTCCCTGTAGGGTTTATTCTCTCTCCTATTAATACGGGCTTTTTACCAAATTCCACTCCATGGGTATAGGATGAAATAAAAGAATTGTTTTTCTTAACTATTTCAACTGGTTTTAAGTCCTTAGTTTTTTCCACAAGCTTTTTAATATATTCCGGTGTAGTTCCACAACAACCACCAATAATCCTAGCACCATTTTTTACTATTTCCACCATAATGTCGGAAAATTCCTCAGCATCTACATCATAAACAGTCCTTCCATTTTCACTACGAGGTAGACCTGCATTAGGATTTACAATTATTGGTAATGACGAATATTCCTTAAATATTTTTACAATATCCACCATTTGAGCTGGACCAAGACTACAATTCATTCCAATAGCATCTACCCTTAAACCTTCTAATAAGGAAATCATAGCTATAGGATCTGCCCCTGTCATTAAAGTTTTATTTTCATCATATACATTTGTAACAAAAACCGGTAAATTGGAGTTTTCCTTAGCGGCTAAAACTGCAGCCTTAGTTTCATAACTATCATTCATAGTTTCAATAACTATTAAATCGACATTGTTTTTTACTCCTAAATCTACAATTTCCTTAAAAACATTAACTGCTTCCTCAAAGTCCAATTCTCCCATAGGCTTTAACAGTTTTCCAGTTGGACCAATATCAAGGGCAATATAGTGTTCAACATTTTTATTACTTGTTAATTCAAAAGCCTTTCTTACATTTTTTACAGCTGCATTTATAATTTCCTCTAAAGAGTAGTTATTATTTTCCCCTGTAAATTTAAAGGAATTTGCACCAAAGGTATTTGTTAAAATTATATTTGAACCAGCATCTAAATATCCCTTATGCATATCAATAATTTTACTTGGATTTGTTAAATTCCATACTTCCGGTAGTTCTCCGGGTTTTAATCCCATTTCTTGTAAGACTGAGCCCTGTGCTCCATCAAAATACAAGAGTCCTTTTTTCATCTTATCTAATATATTCATAAAATCTCCTATTTATAAACTCCAATAATTGCTGATACAGATTTTAATGGTGTCATTAATAAACTATCATTTAAAACAACACCTATCTTTTTAGTTACTTCTAAATTATTAAAAATATCAACTTGTAAACCTAAATCTAAATCTCCGTAGCCGGGGCTAAACCTTGTTTTTAATTTATTTCCCTTTTCATCTTCAAGTTCAGCTATATAATTATTAAAGTAATCACAGTAATCTTCAATAATAGCAGAACCAATACCTTGAAATGCCAAAGCCTTAACCGGAGATAGGTTGGTATATTTTTTAATTTTTCTATCTATTCCAAATCCAATTGTAGAAACAAAAACATAAATCTCCTTACAGTTTTCTAAATTTTTATATAGATTAGTAGAATTTGTCTTTACAAAACCCAAATCTATTTCATAATTGTTATTTAATTTTAAATCATATTTTCTATAGCAAGTTTTAAAAACCAAATCATTTTTTACTTCATCAAATGACTCATCTACTATTTTTAATACTTCACTAGTTACCTTAGATTTTTTTTGACCCATATAATATATCATGCTATCTTTATTTAAATTAAAGTCACCAAGTTCTGCCTTGTGTATATAAATTATATCCTTCATTAATTATTTACAATCTCCGATAAATTATTGTTTATTCTTCTTGCGATTTCAGGCTTATTCATTGAATAAACATGAATTCCATTAACACCATTGGCATATAAATCAATAATCTGTTCAGTTGCATAGGCTATTCCTGCCTGTGCCATTGCTTTTGGATTATGTCCAAATTTATCTACTATGGTTTTAAATCTTTGAGGTAAATGAGTTCCTGAAAGTTCAGTAATTCTTTTTATTTGTTTTGGATTTGTAACCGGCATAATTCCTGCAATAACTGGAACTGTAATGCCGGCATCCCTTAATTTATATAAGAAATTATATAAAATATTATTATCAAAAAACATTTGTGTTATAAAAAATTCACACCCCATATTAACCTTGTTCTTTAAAGTTTCAATATCATCAATTAAATGTTCCGACTCTACATGGCCTTCTGGATAACATGCCCCACCTATGCAAAAATCACCAAAACTATTAATATCCTCCATTAAATCACTAGCATAATTATAATCTCTACTGCGAAACTTTTCCATATCTTCAGGCAAATCCCCTCTTAAAGCAAGAATATTTTCAATATTATTATTTCTTAGCTTCTTCAATTGATTTTTAATTGTTTCCTTATTTGAAGTAACACAAGTTAAATGTGCTAATGCAGTAACATTAAAGGATTTCTGAATATTAGAAGCAATATCAACAGTATAATCACTAGTTCCTCCACTAGCTCCATAAGTAACACTAATAAAACCAGGATTTAATTTTGCTATTTCCTCTGTTGCAACCTTTACAGAGTCTATACCTGCACTGGTTTTAGGAGGAAAAACCTCGTAGGAAATAACCTGTTTACCTGATTTAAACAAATCTATTATTTTCATAAATACCCCCAGTAATTTTATTAAAATTCATTTACTTTATGTTATCATAGTGTTTTGTTATAAACAATTACTATTAATTTATGGTTAGATATAGTTATTAACTATAGTTAGTAATGTGAATTTTATAATTTTTATATCATATTCTTTCTGTTATAATAAAATCAATATATAAATTAGGAGGCATTATGAAAAAACTTAAATTTTTATTAATATCAATAATTTTAATCTTTTCTCTAGTAGCTTGTTCTACTAAAACCAATACTCTAAAAGAAACAAGTAATCCAACTGAAAGTAATACTATTACAGTAAATATTATTTTAAAAGAGGATACAAAAGAATTTGCTAATGAAGAAATTAAAACTACAGCAGGCAATAATTTGCTTTCCTTACTAAAAGATAACTTTGAAATAGTTGAATCAGATGGATTTATTACCTCTATTAACGGTAGAGAACAAGATGAAAACGAAGGAAAATATTGGACTTATACAATAAACGATGAATATGCTACTACTGGAGCAAGTGATTGTATACTAAAAAATAAAGACAGTGTTGTTTTCTCTTTAGCTAAATTTGAAAATGAGTAGTAGAAAATTAACCTTTCTTTCATTATTATCAGCTGCAACTATTGCCGGAAGAATCTTCTTTCAATTTTTACCGAATATACAGCCGGTAACAAGTATTATTATTTTTACTGCAATATACTTTTCCTTTATTGATGCTATCTTACTAAATATATTAGTAATATTTATTTCTAATTTATATTTAGGCTTTGGAATTTGGACTATTTATCAAATAGTTTCTTATGGCATAATTATTTTAATAGCAAGTATATTAAAGAATTTTAAAAAATTTAAAACAAGTATTTTATTACAATCCATTTATTGCCTTTTTTCAGGTTTCATATTTGGATTTGTTTATTCCCTTTTAATTTCGTCTATGTTTGCTAGCTTAAAGAGCTACTGGGTATATTTACTTGCTGATATACCTTTTAATCTACTTCATGGCATAGGAAATTTTGTAATTTATTTAATTATTGTCCCTATACTATTAAATATTACAAAAAAATATTTCAACTAAACAGCTATTTAATTAATAACTATATTACTTTGATTTACTTAAATAGAGTGAAATTTAAAAATTTTACTCTATTTTTTAATAATATTTTATTAGCCCTTGACTTTCTTTGACTATTGATGTATGATAAAGATGTAAAGGGATAGCACTTAATATGGTGTAGTGCTAAGTTGAACTTTTAAAGGAGTGATTATTATGTTAAACAAAATTACACCTAGAAGATATACCGGATTAAGAAATCAATTTGATGACTTTTACGACTTAATGGATCAATTCTTTAATGAAGGTACTTTACCAACTAGATTTAACAATGAACCTTTATTTAAAGTAGATATTCAAGACTTAGAAGATGAATACCTAGTAGAAGCAGACTTACCAGGTTATGACAAAAAAGAGATTAATATTAGACTTGATGACGGAAAATTAACTATTTCAGTAAATAAAGATGAAGAAGTAGATAAATCCGATGAAAAGAAAAACTATATTCACAAGGAAAGAAAAACTTCTTCTATGAGCAGATCAATGTATTTTGATAATATAGATGAAGAAAATCTTAAAGCAAAATTAGACAATGGAGTTTTAAAAATAGAAATTCCTAAACGTAAAAACAATAATAAATCTAAGGAAATAGAAATAGATTAATATCCATAATAAATGGAATCTAATCCTCCCAGAAGGCTTTTTAAAGCCTTCTTTTTTTATTGTATTTTTAAAACATATTTAAAAAATACTTCTTTTCTGATAATATAAATTATTAAGGAGATAAGTATAAAAATGAAAAAATATATTAATATTTCCATCTTACTAATAGGTATGCTCTTTATAATAATAGGTATAGGTCAAAATGATTATCATGACACATTAATGAAAGCAATTTATATTTGTTTGGAGTGTATTGGCATTGGATAAATTAAAATTACCTACTAAAAGAAAAATATTTCAGCTTTTTACTGCCCTATTATATAATTCTGATTTAGTTAATTTTACAAATCAAACTATTAATCAAAGTAAAACAAAGGGAATATGTGTTCCTGGACTTAATTGTTATTCCTGTCCTGGAGCAATAGCTGCATGTCCTTTAGGTAGTTTACAATTTGCTATTGCACAAATCCCAAATAAATTCCCTTTTTACATAGTAGGAACATTACTAATATTCGGTGGACTTTTTGGTAGACTTATTTGTGGATTTTTATGTCCTTTTGGTCTTATACAAGAATTATTATATAAAATACCTACACCTAAAATTAAAAAAAATAGAATTACTAGAAAATTATCCTATTTAAAATATATATTATTAATAGTATTTATTTTTATTTTACCTATAGTTCTTTTATCGCCGGCATTTTGTAAATACATATGTCCTGCCGGTACTTTAGAAGCAGGAATTCCTTTAGTAATATTTGGAAATCAATTTGATAATATAGTTGGAAAATTATTTAATTGGAAATTTTTCTTATTATTGTTTATAATAATTCTAGTTGTCTTTGTTTACAGAGGCTTTTGTAAATTTATATGCCCTTTAGGTGCAATTTATTCTTTTTTCAATAAATATTCAATATTTGGAATTACAGTTAATGAAAAAAAATGTATTAACTGTAATAAATGTATAAATGTATGTAAAATGGATGTGAAGAAGGTAAATGATCACGAGTGTATTAATTGTGGTGATTGTATAAGTTCTTGTCCTACCAATGCAATCCATTGGAAAAAGAGAAAGATCAAAGGAGAAAGAGAAATTGAAAAAAATAAAACTTAGTTTTTTACTTATTGTATCATTATTTATAATAACTTCGTGTTCAGAAAACGAAACAAGTTCAAGTAATAGTTCAAGTGAACCTACTGATACTTCTCAAAATATTACAGATATTACTACAGAAGCAGAAGAAACTAAACCTACAGTTGATCCAAATGCTGAAGGTTTTGATATCGGCAATTTAGCACCTGACTTTGAAATAGAATTACTTACAGGAGAAACCGTTAAATTATCTGACTTTAGAGATAAGGCTGTAATTTTAAATTTTTGGGCAACTTGGTGTGGTCCTTGTAAAAGAGAAATGCCTGACTTACAAAAAATTCAAGATGACTATCCTGAAGAAGTTGTAGTTCTTGGAATATCCGTTGGAGAAGAAAAACAATTAGTTGAAGAATTTGTAGATAACAATAATTACACCTTTAATATAGCAGCCGATGAATTGGCAAAAACAGGTTACCCTATTTTAGCATTTCCAACTACCTTCTTTTTAGATAAAAACGGTAGGATTATTGACTCTGTTATGGCTATGAAAGATTACGATTATTTTGAAGAAAAAATTAAAGAAGCCTTGAATACAGACATCGAGGAAGAAGAAACTACAGATGTAACAGAAGCTACATCTGTTCAAGAAAATTAAAAGATTATATAATTTATAGTGTTGATGAAAATGAATACATTGGCACTATTTTTTATTGTAAAAAATAATAAGCAATAATTTATATAAGAATAATATGTAGACTAGATTTACCAAATTATGATAAAGAGCCGTTAAAATTATGCATATTTTCACAATCTAGTTTAATGTATTTGAAAATAAAATAGCGGTCCAAGCTTCCTAACTCAAACCGCAAGTAATTTTTCTTCAGTAACGCTATTAAAAACAATTATTATTTAGTCGTAAAAATTCTATAATTAAAAGTTAACTTATATTCATTTATACTGTAAAAAATCTCTAAGAGTACATTCTATATACTCTATCTTTTGTAATTCTTGCATATATATGATTTTTTACTTTTATATCTCTATCTTCTATTCTAAATGCCTCTAACATTGATTTCTTAACGTCTTTTAAACTATCTTCTTTTGAAGTATATAATTCTGCTAAAATATCTCCTTTATTTACCTTATCACCTATTTTTTTCTTTAGGACTATCCCTGCACTATAATCAATATCGTCACCTTTTTTTGTTCTTCCTGCCCCTAAACTTACTGAAGCTAATCCACAAGATTCAGCATCTATATATGTTATAATTCCACTTCTATCAGAGATTAAATTAGCGACTATAGGAGATTTTTCAAATAATGAAAAATCATTTAAAACAGATATATCTCCTCCCTGTGCCTCAACCATATCACAAAGTTTATTAAAAGCATGGCCATTTTCTAGTACATTTTTAGCTAGTATTCTGCATTCATCTAACGTTCCTTTTTTTGCTAAAACTAACATATTAGCAGCTAACTCTAAAGAAACTTCTGTTAAATCCTTTGGTCCACACCCTTTCAAAGTATTTACTACCTCCATTATCTCTAATGAGTTACCAATAGCAAAACCTAAGGGAGTATCCATATCAGTAATTAGGGCCAAAGTATCTCTACCAGTATTTACCCCTATATTAACCATTTCTTTGGCCAATTCTATGGAATCATCCAACGTTTTCATAAAGGCACCACTACCTGTTTTTACATCCAGTAAAATAGCGTCAGAACCTGCAGCTATTTTTTTACTCATAATAGATGAAGCTATTAAAGGTATACTGTCTACAGTTGCAGTAACATCTCTTAAAGCATATAATTTTTTATCTGCTGGAGCAATATTTCCCGTTTGTCCTATTATTGAAATTCCTATACTATTCACTATTGAAAAAAATTCTTCAGTATCTAGGGAAGTTTTCAGACCTGGTATGGATTCCATTTTGTCTATTGTTCCTCCAGTGTGCCCAAGTCCTCTACCACTCATCTTTGCCACAGGAACATTACATGCTGCAACAATTGGTCCTATTATTAAGCTGGTCTTATCCCCGACTCCCCCTGTACTATGTTTGTCAACTTTTATTCCTCCTATAGAAGATAAGTCTATCATATCTCCAGAACTAGCCATTGCCATAGTAAGCTTTGCAGTTTCCCTTTCATTCATTCCTTTAAAATAAATAGCCATTAATAAAGCTGATATTTGATAATCTTCAATTTCATCATTTGTGTAACCATTTATTATAAAATCTAGCTCATCATCCGTTAATTCATTACCGTTTCTTTTCTTTAAAATTAGATCATACATTCTCATAGTAAGCACATCCTAATCCACTCAAATATTTTAAATATTTTGTCCTATTTTTATTATTGACTCTCTAACAAGTCTTTTAAATATAGGGGCAACTCTTTTAGCTGTTTCTGCTACTTCTTCATGACTAAGTGGATTTTCAGATATTCCTGCTGCCATGTTGGTTATACACGATATTCCACATATTTTCATTCCCATATGTCTTGCTGCCATAGCTTCACATGCTGTACTCATTCCAACTGTATCAGCTCCTAACTTTGCACACATTTTTATCTCTGTAGGAGTTTCATAACTTGGTCCTGTGTATTGTAAATATATTCCTTTTCTAATATTGATATTGTTTTCTAAGGCAGTATTTTCAATAATTTTAATTATTTCTCTATTATATATTTCAGACATATCAGGAAATCTTGTACCTAGTTCTTCAATATTTTCACCAAGCAGTGGTGATGGTATAAAGAAACTTATATGATCTTCTATAATCATAAAATCACCAACATTAAATTCTTTATTTACTCCTCCACAGGCATTTGTTAAAAATAATACTTCTGCTCCCATTTTCTTCATTAGTCTAATTGGTAATACAACATCTGACATCTCATATCCTTCATAATAATGGACCCTACCTTGCATAATAACTATTGGTAAATTATCAATATATCCAAATACAAATCTTCCCTCATGACCTGCTACAGTTGATAATGGAAATCCTTCAACTTCATCATAATTTATAATTGTCTTTATATCTATAGTCTCTGCAAAATCTCCTAGACCAGACCCTAAAACCAATGCCAATTTTGGTTCAAAAGGAATTTTATCCTTTATACTTGCAAAACTTCTTTCTAATTTCTCATATACTTTATTCATAATTTCTCCTTTGTTTATTTGTTTTTATTATCTTAAAGACTTATCGTATATTTTTCCTAAAGCCTTTGGTGATTGAGATTTCTTTGATGTAAAAGCCAATACTATTAAGGTTGCAATAAAAGGTATCATCTTATAAATCGTGTTGCTAATTGGCAATTCACGTAAAATAGCAATACCTGAATAAGTTGCAGATAATGTCTTCATCAGTCCAAAAAATAATGCTGCTACAAAAATTCTTTTTGGTCTCCATTGTCCAAAGATTAGAACTGCCATAGCAAGGAATCCATATCCTGAAACTGAAGCATTAAAGCTTGTAGAAGTTGGTATTATAAATACTAAACCACCTATTGCTGCTAGTATTCCAGAAATAACAACTCCTGCATACCTCATTTTATATACATTTATTCCCATAGAGTCTGCAGCTTGTGGATGCTCTCCACAACTTGTAAGCCTTAAACCAAATTTTGTATTATATAAAACTATTATTGATATTATTAAAATAGCCAAACCTAAATACGTTGTAAAATATGTATTTTGAAAAAACATAGGCCCAATTATAGGTATTTTCCCTAGTAAAGGTATGGATTTAATGTGGAATTGATTTTTAAAAGGTATCTGTTGTACAGTGTTTACAGTTCTTGCGACATAGGTAGCAAATGCTACTGCAAACATATTAATAGCAGTTCCACTAATAACCTGATCGGCTTTTAAATTTATTGATGCAAAAGCGTGTAATAATCCAACTAACATCCCTGTTAAAGATGCAATTATTATTGCAAGTATCAACACAGGTTGTCCGGGAATCTTGTCTTGAAATCTGTTTATAAACAATATTCCTGCAAATGCTCCTAAAATCATAGTTCCTTCTAGTCCAATATTGATTATTCCACTTCTTTCACTAAACATGCCTCCTAAAGCTACTATTAAAAGTGGTATAGAAAAAAACATCATCTGTTGTACTATAAAATAAATAGTATTCACTGTTTTACCTCCTTTTTCTTCAAGCTATTTTTATTATAAATATCTTTGTCATCACTACTAAATTTTTTAGTTAAAAACAACTTTACCAATAATGAAAATGCACTAAAATATATAATTATAGCAATTATAATATCTATTACCTCTGGTGAAAAATTATGTAACTGCATCATAAATCCACCAACTTTTAAATAGGATATTAATAAGCCTGAAAATATTATTCCTATAGGATTATTCATTCCTAAAAGTGCCACAGGTATACCTTGAAAACCTTCTGGAGCTAAAACATCTACAACTTCAATTCCCTTTCCAGTTCCTGCTAAATATAGAAAAGCTCCGCCAATTCCTGCCAATGCTCCTGAAATCATCATTGAAAGTACAATATTTCTATTTTCATTAATTCCAGCATATTGTGAAGCATATTTATTAAGTCCACATGCTTTTAATTCAAAACCAAAGGTAGTTTTATTTAAAAGGATATAAAGTAAAATCGCTATTAAAATACATAAAAATATTCCAATAGTTACACTAGAAGCTGAATTTCCAGTATTAAATATTTTATCTAGACCAAATTGCGGCAATGTTGCCGTATCAGCAATTCTTTGACTTTGATTTTTTAACGAATCAAATATATATTCTTTAACTAGAAAATTTACTAAATACATACCTATATAATTCATCATAATACATGAAATAACTTCATTAACATTTGCTTTTGCTTTTAAAATACCAGGAACAAATCCCCAAATAGCTCCAAAGACCATTGCTGCAATCAAACATAATGGCAAATGTATATACCCTGGTAAATTTGTAATTTTAATTCCTATAAAGACTGCTGCAAAAGCTCCAATAATAAATTGTCCTGATGCTCCAATATTAAATAGTCCTGTTTTTTTACCAAAACCTACAGAAAGTCCTGTCATTATTAATGGAGTGGCATAGTATAATACCTGCCCAATATTTTTCATATCCGATAATCCACCAATTAAGATCGTAAAAAACCCTTTAAAGGCATGACTTGGATTACTTATTAACAAAATGATTAATCCTACAATTAACCCTACTAAAATAGCAAACAATGAAGAAAAGAAACTTATAAATCCTTTTTTGCTAACTAAATTTTTAACCATAATTTTCTCCTCTCTTTGCACCTGACATAAATAATCCCAGTTCTTGATATGTTACTGATTTAGGTTCTACATCAGCTACTAATTCTCCTTCATACATAACTAAAATTCTATCGCTTACGTTCATAACTTCATCTAATTCTAATGAAACTAATAAAATAGCTTTCCCTTTATCTCTTTCCTCTACTAATTGCCTATGTACCTGTTCTATAGCTCCAACATCAAGACCTCTTGTTGGCTGTACAGCTATTAAAAGATCTGGATTACTAATTATTTCTCTAGCAATAACTGCTTTTTGTTGGTTACCGCCACTCATTGTCCTAACTATAGTATGACTACCTTGACTTGATCTAATATCAAATTTATTAATCATTTCATCAGCATGTTTATAAATTTCATCATAATTTAAAAAACCAAATTTTTGATAGGCATCTTCAAAATAACTATGAAGTACTAAATTATAAGCTAAATTATAATCTAAGACTAAGCCAAACTTATGTCTGTCTTCTGGAATGTGTGCCATTCCTTCTAAGAATCTATTTCTAACAGATAAATTGGTTATGTCCTTATTGTTTAATTTTATTTCTCCAGACTTTACTTTTTCTAAACCTGACAAAGCATAAACCAACTCACTTTGACCATTTCCGTCAATACCTGCGATACAAACTATTTCTCCAGCTCTTATTTTAAAAGAAATGTTTTTTAATTTTTCCTTACCGCCAAATTTATCTTCCATGGAAATATTCTCAACACTTAATATAACCTCGCCAGGGTTGGATACTTCCTTATCTACTTTTAACTTTACTTCATGGCCTACCATCATTTCAGATAGTTCTTCCTTACTTACATCTGAAACCTCTACTGTTCCAATATACTTACCTTTTCTTAAAACCGTACAAGAATCAGCTACTTTTTTTATCTCATCTAGTTTATGAGTAATAAATAATATAGATTTTCCTTCGTTTGCAAGATTTTTCATTATCTTTAATAATTCTTCAATTTCTTGAGGAGTTAAAACTGCTGTAGGCTCATCAAAAATTAATATTTCATTATCTCTATATAACATTTTTAAAATTTCTACCCTTTGTTGCATACCTACAGTAATATCCCTTACCAAAGCATCAGGATCCACTTCTAGTTTATATTTCTCAGATAATTCAATTACCTTTTTTCTTGCTTTATCTAAGGATAAAAATCCTTTATGTATAGGTTCATCTCCTAAAACTATATTTTGTAATACAGTAAAATTATCCACTAACATAAAATGCTGATGAACCATTCCTATAGCTAGCTTATTTGCATCATTAGGTCCATTTATTTTAATTATTTTACCATTCTTTTTTATTTCCCCTTTCTCCGGTGTATAAAGTCCAAATAAAACATTCATCAAAGTTGATTTACCCGCTCCATTTTCTCCTAGTAGAGCATGAATTTCTCCCTTTTTTAGTTGTAAAGTAATATTATCATTAGCAATAATCCCAGGGAATATTTTTGTAATATTACACATTTCAATTACATAACTCAAAACCTCAACCTCCTTGCTATCTATACTTTTTTATTTAACTTCTGTAATCTTGATATTTTCCAACTTTAAATCTTGAATACTCTTGTTTATATCATTATCTACTTCAATACTACCATTAGCTAACTTCTCATATATATTTTTATAATCTTCCATATTAAATTTTTCAAATCTGGAAGTTTCCATAGGAAGTTCAATTCCGTTATTTTCAGCACCATAAATTTGTGTAGTTCCACCTTTAAATTCATTATTATAGTAACTGCTTATACTATCATAGACAGAAACTTTTATTCCCTTGGCTGCTGAAGTAATTACTGTATCTGATTCACTACTCTGATCTACATCTACTCCTATTACCTTTGAGTCTGATTGTTCTGCTGCAGCCATAACACTATTTCCTACAGGTCCACCACATGAAAATATAGCTTTTACCCCATAGTTATACCAAGAAGCAGCCATAGCTTGTGCCTCTGGTGATGCTTGGAAGGCTCCAGTGTAATAATAACTAACTTCTACATTTTTTACTCCAAGTTCTTTTGCAGCATAATCAATACCTTGAACAAATCCGTATCCAAATCTAACAACGGCTGGTACTGCTTTACCTCCCATAAAACCTAAATTATCCATTCCTTCTACTACAGAAGCATATCCTGCTAAAAATCCAGCTTGTTCTTCTGCATAACTTATTGTTACTGTATTATCATTAGTCCTGTATTCACTTCCTGATGGATTATGTGGTTTACCATCTACTAGAATAAAATGTACATCTGGGTAGGTGTCCTGAGCCATATAAATTGGCACTTCATAAGCAAATCCTGAAGCAATAACTACTTTAGCACCTGCCTTAATCGCTAAATCTATTGCTGCTAAACAAGCATCATCACTTTCTTCTGAAGGTTTATAATATTTATATGTAATATTATTCTCCTCTGCATATTGAACAACACCCTCCCATGAACCCTGGTTAAAAGATTTGTCATCAATATCTCCCATTCCGGTAATTAAAGCTATTTCTCCACCACTAGAGAGATTGTCTGTCGACTCTTTTTCGTTATTATCATCTTTTACATTACTACTACATCCAACTAATATAATGGAAATAATTAAAATATAACTTAGAAATTTTATTATTCTCTTCATAAATACCTCCTTGCAAATATTCTCCATTGTATAAGTAAACAAACAAGGAATCCTTTTCCTATGTTTTAAACTTAATAAAACTTAAATATTAATTAACACTCCAAGTTTTATCTTTTATATTATTAATAATTACCTGTTTGTTCTCCATTTAATATTTTCAATGCAGAACTTGTTCCCAATCGTTCACAACCTGCTTCTAAATACGCTACCATATCATCTCTTGTTTTAATTCCACCAGCAGCTTTTATTTTTACATTTGGACCAATATACTTTTTAAATAATATAATATCTTCCATTGTAGCTCCTGCTGTTCCAAATCCAGTAGAAGTTTTAATATAATCAGCTCCACCATCTGTAACACATTTACACAGTTGAATTTTTTCATTTTCTTCTAAATAGCATGTTTCAATAATTACTTTTAATATTTTACTACCTACAGCTTCTTTCATCTTAGTAATTTCATATGTAATTTTATCGTAATTTCTATTCTTCACATCTCCTATATTAATAACCATATCCAATTCATCAGCGCCTTTTGATACAGCATCTTTTGCTGAAAAAACTTTTGTTTCCAAGTTATCGTATCCCAGTGGAAATCCCAATACAGTACATATAGAAATATCGTTTCCATAATCTTTAAAAGCTTTTTCCACATATGATGGTGGGATACAAGCACTAGCCATATTATAATCCCTAGTTTCTTCACATATCTTTTTTATTTGTTCCCAAGTTGAAACAGCTTTTAATAAAGTGTGATCAACATGAGCTAAAATTTCTTTATTATCCATTCTTTCCTCCTAATAATCTTTTGTTATGTTTACATCTTAACATTATTATGTTACTATGTCAACATTTTCTGTTCTTTCGTTTACATATTGTTATTAAGATGTTATTATAGTAAATAGATAGAAGAATATTTATTTTTACTAAACTATGAAAGGAAATAATATGAGCAAAAAAGAAGAAAGATTAACAGCTTTTATAGATACTTTAAAAATTAAAAATTATATTTCCATTCGAGATTTAGCAAATATTTTAAATGTATCTGAAATGACAATAAGACGTGATTTGAAAATCTTAGAGAGTCAAAATATAGTAAAGAATATAGACGGAGTTATTATTTATGATCCAATAGACTCTTCCTTAAATGAAGAAGCCCAATATGATTTAAATTCTGAATTAGATAAACAATTTAAGCAAAAGTCCAATATAGGAAAATATGCCGCATCTTTAATAGAAGATGGAGATATAATAATGATTGACACAGGAACAACTACTCAGCATATTATCTCAAATATTAATCCAAGTATTAATATTACTGCTTTAAGTTATAATATTAACATCTTAACTGAGCTAAGAAAAAATCCAAATATAAAAATATTATTTGCAGGTGGATATTACTATCCTAACACCCAAATGTTCGCTAGTGTGCAAGGAGTAAAATTCATTGAAGGTATAAGGGCTACAAAAGCCTTTCTTTCAGCTGCTGGTGTTCATGAAGAATTAGGCTTAACGTGTAGAAACTCCTATGAAGTTGCAACTAAAAAAGCTGTAATAAATAGCTCTATAAAAAGAATCTTACTTATTGACTCTACTAAACTTGGAGTTATTAGATCAGAATATTTTTGCGATCTTGATGATATTGATGAAATAGTTACAGATTCTAAAATTTCAGAAAAATGGAAGAACTTATTAAAAGAAAAACAAATAAAATTACACATATGTAATTAGTAACGGAGGAAAATATGTTTAATAGAATACATGTATTGGTAATGGATTCCGTCGGTATTGGCGAAGCACCTGATGCTGCTAATTTTCAAGATGAAGGCTCCAATACCCTTGGAAATATTTCTAAAACCTTAGATTTAAAAATCCCTAATCTTGAAAAAATGGGAATAGGTGGAATATCACCACTAAATAATATTAAAAACATCATTCCGCAAAAATGCTATGCTGGAAAATTAACTGAAATTTCATCAGGTAAAGATACAATGACTGGACATTGGGAATTAATGGGATTACTAACCTCAGTACCTTTTCCTACATATCCAAATGGATTTAGTGAAGAATTGATAAATATGATTTCTAATTATTCAAAACGTTCAATCTTATGTAATAAACCATACAGTGGAACTAAGGTCTTAGATGACTATGGCAAAGAACAATTGGAAACAGGCGCTTTAATAGTATATACATCAGCAGATCCTGTATTACAAATAGCAGCCCATGAAGATATAATCCCCTTAGAAGAACTTTATGATATTTGTCAATATACAAGATCAATAACATTAGAAGAGCCTAACTTAATAGGAAGGATAATAGCTAGACCTTATGTTGGAACTCCTGGTAATTTCGTAAGAACTTCTAATAGGCATGATTACGCCGTTTCTCCCCATGGCAAAACTGTGCTGGATTCTCTCAAAGAAAACGGATTTGATGTATACGCTATAGGAAAAATAAATGATATTTTCAATGGGCAAGGAATTACTAATACCAATCCTACTACAAGTAATATGGACGGAGTAGATAAGCTCATTGAAACATTGAAAATAAACTTTACAGGAATTAGCTTTACAAATTTAGTAGATTTTGATTCAATGTATGGTCATCGTAGAAATCCCGAAGAATATGCAAAAGCACTTGAGGAGTTTGACTCTCGACTACCTGAAATTATAAGAAATCTAAATAATGATGATCTTTTTATAATAACCGCTGACCATGGTAACGACCCTACATTTAAAGGAACAGATCACACAAGAGAATATGTCCCTTTCTTAGCTTATTCTCCTAAATTTAATAATGGTGGATTTTTACCAGTGGGAAATTTTTCTGATATTGCAACAATTATTTCCAACAATTTTAAATTAAACGACAAGTTTACAAATTATGAAAATATTACTTATAATTATTTATTTTCAAGTTAGTAAAACAAAAAATCAGCTGTT
>NZ_JBASWB010000064.1:0-75190 GCF_049276255.1 Miniphocaeibacter sp. | reverse complement strand
TTAATAACACCAATAGCAATAGAAGAAGGATTAAGATTTGCTATAAGAGAAGGTGGAAGAACAGTAGGAGCAGGAGTAGTAACTAAGATTTTAGGATAATACTAAACTTTACTGATAAGGGCAAGGGTGACCTTGCTCTTTTTTTATTTCTATAATAGGGAAAAACAATATGGAAAAACAAAATATGGAAAATTATATATAAAACATAAGTATGTTATAATAATTAGATGGTACCGTTGTTACCTAGGTTTTTTACAATACAAGGAGTGTTTAGATGATAGAATTTAGAAATGTTTCGAAAATTTATCATGGGGGGAAAATTGCAGTAGAAGATATTAATTTATCTTTTGATAGTGGAGAATTTGTGGTTTTTATTGGTACAAGTGGTAGTGGAAAAACTACTTGTATGCGTATGATAAATAGGATGATAAAGCCTACTAAAGGGGAAATATTAATAGATGGTAAAAATATAAAGGATATTGATGAGGTAAAACTTAGAAGAAGGATAGGCTATGTTATACAACAAATTGGTTTAATGCCTCATATGACTATTTATGAAAATATTACCTTAGTTCCTAAATTATTAAAATGGGATGAGAAGAAACAAAGGGAATCTGCTGAAAATTTAATAAAAAAAGTTGATTTACCTTTAGACTATTTAGATAGATATCCTAAGGAATTATCCGGTGGACAGCAGCAAAGAATTGGCGTTATAAGAGCCTTAGCAGCTGACCAGAACATAATACTTATGGATGAGCCTTTTGGAGCACTGGACCCAATTACAAGGGATTCCTTACAAAAGCTAATTAAGAGACTTCAAAAGGACATGGGAAAGACAGTTGTATTTGTAACTCACGATATTGATGAAGCCTTAAATATGGCAGATAAAATTGCTATATTAGACAAGGGGAAATTAATACAATTTGATACACCGGAAAATATTTTGTTAAATCCTGCCAATGAATTTGTAGAGGAGTTTTTAGGTGAAGAGAGAATAAATCAAGCTAAGTCAAAAACTCAGACTGTTGATGAAATAATGTATACAAAGCCAATTCATATTAAAGGTGACAGAACAGTAGGACAGGCTATAAGACTTATGAGAGAAAAAAGAGTAGATACCTTATTTGTAACAGATGATGATAATATTCTTGAAGGTTTTATAGATATATTTGATATTGGTAAGGTAGATAGAAAGAAAACGAAAGTACAGGATATTTTAAGGGAAGCTAACTTTATTGAATCCGGTACCTTAGTAAGGGAAGCGGTCTTTCTAATATCGGAATGTGATTATAAAAACTTGCCTGTTGTTGATAGTAATAATAAATTAATAGGTATTTTTACAAGAGCAAATATAGTAGATAGTTTATATGATGATTCTTTTGATGAAGATGAAGAAGAATTACAAGAAGAAGAACTTGTGCATAGCACATCAGAAATAGAATAGGTGATTTAATGTTAGAATTTTTAAAATTAAACTATATGGATATTTTAAATAAAACATTAGAACATCTATATATATCTTCAATGGCCTTAGTTCTAGGAATAATAGTAGCAGTACCTTTAGGGATAATTTTAACAAGAACTAAAAAAATATCCAATATAATTATAGGACTGGCTTCCTTACTTCAAACAATACCTTCTTTGGCCTTACTTGCTATAATGATACCAATATTTGGAGTTGGAAAATTTCCGGCAATTATAGCCCTATTTATATATTCCCTACTACCTATTTTAAGAAATACCTATTTAGGAGTAGTAGGAGTAGATGAAAATATAGTAGATGCAGCTAAAGGAATGGGAATGACAAAGACCCAGTCAATCTTAAAGGTTGAAGTTCCATTGGCAGCACCTGTAATAATGGCAGGTGTAAGACTTTCAGCTGTATACGTCGTAGCCTGGGCTACACTAGCATCATATATAGGTGCTGGTGGTTTAGGGGATTTGATATTTTCTGGATTAAATAACTATAATCCCAATTTAATAATATTTGGTACAATTCCTGTTACTGCTTTAGCTTTAATAGTCGATTTTTTATTGTCAAAAGTTGAAAAATTAGTAACTGCTAAAACTGGAATGGAGGAGATATAATTGAGAAAGAATTTAAGAAAAATACTTTTATTAATTATAGCTTTAGGACTATTAACATCTTGTTCACTTCCAGGTCTTGGTGCAAATATTAATGAAGAAAATATTTTAATTGCAAGTGGAAATACTACAGAAAGACAGATAGTTTCTGAAATAGTTCGTCAAATGATTGAACATTACGATGATGATGTTAAGGTTGGAATAATTAATAACCTAGGTTCAACTAATTTAATACATCAAGCCTTAATGAGTAATAATGCTAATGTTTCAGGTGTAATGTATACAGGAACTTCCTTAACTGGAGAATTGGAAATGGAACCAATTATTGACACAGAAGAAGCTATGAGAGTTGTAGTTAAGGAATATAAAGATAGATTTAACCAAAAATGGTATCCATCATTTGGCTTTGAAAACACCTATGCCTTTATGGTTACAAGACAATTTTCTGAAGAAAATAATATAACTAAAGTTAGTGAATTAGAAAATATGGCTTCGGAATTAAAAGCAGGAGTCGATACGGCTTGGATGCAAAGACAAGGTGATGGCTACGAGGACTTTAAGAGAATATATGGGTTTGACTTTTCAAAGGTATATCCAATGGAAATTGGTTTAGTATATAATGCTGTAGAAGCAGGGGAAATGGATGTAGTATTAGGTTATACTACTGATGGAAGAATTCAATCTAACGATTTAGTAGTTCTGGAAGATGATAAGAATTTATTTCCACCATATGATGCTAGTCCAGTTGTAAAATATGAATTAATAGAAAAGTATCCTAAAATAGATAAAATAGTTTCAAAACTAGAAGGTACAATAACAAGTGAAGATATGCAAAAACTTAATCGTAGAGCAGATGAAGATCTAGTTGAACCGAAAAATGTAGCAACGGAATTTTTAAAGGATAATGACTATTTTAAGGACAAGGAACCGATAGTATCGGAGGGAAGATAATGGAAATATTAAAAGGATTAATTGAATACTATAAATTAAATGGTATGTATGTAACAGAGCAATTTATAAGGCATTTTTTAATATCCATTTATGGAGTATTATTTGCCGCTATTATAGCTATACCCTTAGGCTTTTTTATAGCAAGACATTATAGACTAGCTGATTGGGTTATAGGTATTGCAAATGTAATTCAAACTATTCCTTCTTTAGCCTTACTTTCTATACTGATGTTAGGACTTGGCTTAGGTACAAATACGGTAATTGCTACTGTATTTCTATATTCCCTGCTACCAATATTAAAAAACACCTATTCAGGAGTAGTAAATGTTGATAGGAGTTTAATTGATGTTGGTAAGGGCATGGGTATGACTAGGTGGCAACTAACAAAAATGGTTGAGCTACCATTGTCCTTGTCTATGATTATGGCAGGTATTAGAAATGCCTTAGTAGTAGCCATTGGAGTTACAGCAATAGGAACCTTTATTGGAGCCGGTGGTTTAGGAGACATTATTTCAAGAGGAGTAAATGTTAGTAACGGTTCTTCAATAATAATAGCCGGTGCATTGCCAACGGCATTAATGGCCTTACTGGCAGATTTAATTTTAGGATATTTAGAGAAAAAAATTAATCCGTTAAAGGAAAATTAAAAATTATTAAATATACAAAGTTCTAGACTTGTCTAGGACTTTGTTTTGTATTTATTACTTTTATATTTGTTATAATATAGTAATAAAAAAATCTCTTAAAAAATATATTTTTGTGATATAATAACAAACGAATTCAATATTTGGAGGATAATATGTGCGGATTTGTAGGTGTACTTAACCCTAATAAAATAGATGAAAATTATAAAGAAATTGTAAAGAAAATGGCTGATGAAATTATTCATAGAGGGCCTAATAGTGACGGGTATTTTTTCGATGATTCAGCAGCTTTTGGCTTTAGACGCTTAAGTATGGTTGATTTATCATCCTGTGGGGACCAACCTTTTTATACAGAAGATAAAACAAAGGTAATGGTTTTTAATGGAGAAATTTATAATTACAAGGAAATAAGAGCAGAATTAATAGAAGATGGTTATGAATTTATTTCCAATACAGACTCAGAAGTACTTTTAAAAGGTTATGATAAGTGGGGAGAAAAAGTATTAAATAAATTAAGAGGGATGTTTGCCTTTGCAGTTTGGGATATGGAAAATCAAGAATTATTTCTAGCAAGGGATTTTTTCGGTATTAAACCTTTATACTATACAATGAATACAAAAGATGGAAGTGTATTATTTGGTTCAGAAATCAAGTCCTTTTTAAAAAATCCTAACTTTATAAAGGAATTTAATAAAGATGCTTTAAAACCTTATTTAACATTCCAATATTCAGCCTTAGAAGAAACATTCTTCAAAGGGGTTTATAAATTAAAACAAGGCCATTATATGAAAATCAAAAATGGTAGAATGGATATTAAAAGATATTGGAAACCTGAATTTAAGCCAACTAATAAAACATTAGACGAATATGTTGAAGATATTAGAAAAGTAATGGAAGAAACCGTAGACCTATATAAACAAACTGATGTAAAATGGGGTTCATTTCTTTCAGGAGGAATTGATTCATCCTATATTGCCTGCCTAAGTAAGCCGGAAAAGACCTTTAGCGTTGGCTTTAAGGATTATGAAGGTGATTATAACGAAACTCATTTAGCAAAAGAGCTTTCAGATATTATTGGAGCCGAACATCATGTTAAATTAATAGGAGCAGAGGACTGTATAGAAAATCTTCCTAGAATACAGTATTTAATGGATGAGCCACATTCAAATCTTTCTGCAATACCACTTTACTTCCTTTCTCAAATGGCAGGGGAGCATGTAACAGCAGTCTTATCTGGCGAAGGTGCAGATGAATTATTTGGTGGATATTTTACCTATGGGGAAACAGAAAACCTTAAAACATACAAGAAACTACCATTTGGTTTAAGAAGATTTTTGAGAAACAATACAAAAAATATGAAGCGAACAAGACTTACTAAATTATTTGATAGAGGTGGAAGCTATCTTCATGAAGAATTTATTGGAGAGGCAAAAATATACGAGCCTGAACATGCAGATAAATTGCTAAAACCAGAATACAGAAAAGGTAGAAATCCCTATGAAGTAGCTAGGGAGTTTTATTCAACAATTCCAAATGAGTCAGAATTAACTAAAAAACAATTAATGGACATGGAATATTGGATGCCGGGGGATATTCTTTTAAAAGGCGATAAAATGAGTTCAGCTCATAGTATAGAGGTAAGAACACCTTTCCTAGACCCTAAAGTAATGGAAGTTGCAGCAACTATTCCAGAGGAGTTTAGAGTTAATGGCGATAAATTTAAATACGCCTTAAGAAAAGCTTCAGAAAAATCATTACCTGATGAATGGGCAAATAGAAAAAAAGTTGGCTTTCCTGTTCCAATTAGATATTGGTTAAGGGAAGAAAAATATTATAATATTTTTAAAGAAGAATTTACTTCAGACATAGCAAAGAAGTTTTTTAACACCGATGAATTAGTTAAATTATTAGATGAGCACTATGAGAAAAAAGCATTAAATCAAAGGCTTTTATGGACACCATATGTATTTTTAATATGGTACAAGGAATATTTTATAAAGAGATAAGGTTGGATAATAATCCTGCCTTATTTTTTATTAGAAAGAGTGAAATATCATAGTATAAATTTGTGAATATTTATAAAGATTAAAGGATTTTTCCTGTAGAGAAATTACTGCTTTTATTTTATTTAAATTGAAAATACCTTATAATACTCTATAAGGTTAATTTGGAGGCATAATGAAAGAATTTAAATTAAGAAAAGCTTTAAGAGAAGATACACCAGTAATATTTGAACTTATAAAAGAACTGGCTATTTATGAAAAAATGCTAGATGAAGTTGTTGCAACAGAAGAACTATTAGAAGATCATATCTTCAATAAAAAAAGAGTAGAGGTTTTAATAGCTGAGGAAGATAATAAACCAATAGGTTTTTGCCTATTCTTCTATAATTTTTCTACCTTTGTCGGCAGGTCGGGAATTTATTTAGAGGATATCTATATAAAACCAGAATATAGAAGCAATGGTTATGGGAAGATTATTTTTAAAGAATTAGCAAAAATTGCAGTAGAAAGAAACTGTGGAAGAATGGAATGGGTTTGTTTAGACTGGAATAAATCAGCAATTGAGTTTTATAAAAAAATTGGAGCAGTTCCAATGGATGAATGGACTATTTACCGTTTAGCTGGAGATAGATTAAAAAAAGTAGCAGAAAAGGAGGACTAATGCAATATAAATATATTGAATTAAAAAATAAAAACAATTTAACAATTAGAGGCGTACAAAATTTACCAGATGAATATAAGGAGACGGAAAAATTACCAACAATTATAATTGTCCACGGTCATACAGGAAACAAAATGGGCAATGCTTTTTTCTATGTTCGAATGTCAAAATACTTTACTTCTAAGGGCTACACTAGCTTTAGGTTTGACTTTACCGGTAGTGGAGAATCCGACGGAGAGTTTGAAAATATGACATTAACTTCGGAAATTAACGACATGGATTCTATAATGGATTACGTTAAAAATTGTGAAAATGTAGATGTAGATAATATATTTATTATTGGTCATAGTATGGGTGGATTTATAACAACCTTAAAAGCATATGAATATAAACCTAAGAAGATTATATTATTAGCACCTGCAAATGATATGTTTGAAGGTGTAAAAAAAATCTATGAAGGATACGGTGAAGACAAGGAAGAAGTAAAATACTATGGGCTAAAAATTAAAAAATCCTTTATGGACGACATGGAAGGCTATAAGCCATATGAAAAAGCAGCCTTGTATAAGGGAGATGTTTTAATCCTTAGAGGTGAAGTTGATATGTCCGTGTCTAAAACCACTTGTGAAAAAACAAAAGAGGCTTTTGGTGAAAATGCTGAACATATAGAAATAGAAGGAACAGACCATAGCTTTACGAATTATGATATACGTAGTTATATGATGGATAGAATATATGATTTTATAAAATAGAATTAAATAGTATACGTATGAATTTTCAAGAGGTAGAATTATGAAAGTTGTAGTTTCAGTTGACTCCTTTAAGGGTTCTTTAGAATCAATAGAAGCAGGAGAAATAATAAAACAGGGAATTTTGGAAGAAATAGAAGATGCAGAAATTGTTGTAAAGCCTTTAGCCGATGGAGGAGAGGGAACAGTTTCAGCCTTAGTAACTGGACTTAAGGGTAAATTTATAGATGTGGAAGTTACAGGTCCTATTGGAGAAAAAGTTTTAGCAAAATATGGTGTAGTAGGGGAAAAAGCTATAATTGAAATGGCAACTTCTTCAGGCTTAACCTTAGTTGAAAAAGAAAAAAGAAACCCTATGAACACTACTACTTTTGGACTTGGTGAAATAATAAAAGATGCCTTAAATAGAGGATATAGGGAATTTATAATTGGCATAGGTGGTTCAGCTACTAACGACATTGGTTTAGGCATGCTAACGAGTTTAGGATATGATTTTCTAGATGAAAATGGAAAAAAAGTAGGTATCTATGGCAAGGATTTAAGTAGAATTTTTGCCATAGATGATTCTAAAGTCGATAAAAGAATAAAAGAATCCTCTTTTGAAATTGCCTGTGATGTAGATAATCCACTTTTTGGACCTAATGGTGCAGCAAGTATTTATGGTCCACAAAAGGGAGCAACAAAAGAAGATATAGAAAAACTGGATCTTTGGGCTATAAAGTTTTCGGGAATTATTAAAGAAAAATATGGATTATTCTATGAAAATGACAAGGGAGTAGGGGCTGCCGGTGGACTAGGCTATGCTTTTAAAACCTTTTTAAATGGAAAGCTTTTAAGGGGAGTAGATATTATTACTGAGTTTTTAGAACTTGAAGAAGATATTAAAAATTCGAATTTAGTTATTACAGGAGAAGGGCAATTGGACTATCAGACTATGATGGGAAAGGCCCCTAGTGGAGTTTCTAAAATAGCAAATAAATATAAGGTTCCTGTTATAGCTATAAGTGGTTCTCTAGGAAAAGATGTTGAAAAAATAAACGAAGAAGGAATAGACGCCTATTTTAGTATAATTCCCTATCCGGTAAGTTTGGAAAAGGCAATGGAAAGGGATTTTACTAAGAAGAATTTGAAAGATACTATAAAGCAAATTATAAGGGTTTATAAAATAGGAAAATCTGCCTATAAATTTAAATCTATTGAAAAGGTTTAGAAAGGCTCTGTGAAAATCACAGAGCCAAAATTTATTTTTCTCTATATTTCTGAATAGATTCTTATCCGATTAGTTAATATCTATATATTTGTATAACTATTTTGCTCTTTCCTTTATTATACCTTGTTTATAGGCTTCAAATAAACTGGTTAATTCCTTAATACGTTCTTCTATTTCCTTGCCTTCATCAGTATCTTTTACTAGTAACCTTTCAGGGAAGCGTTCAGTTATATGGAGTTTTGGAGTATAGGCACCATGAACGGATTCCATTACTTCATAATTACTATGTTCAGCTAGGGCTAGGTAATGGGAGTTAAACATTAAGGTATAACCGGCAATTCCGGTTTTTGGCTGGTATGCTTTTGAAATTCCACCATCAATAACATACATTTTTCCATTTGCAGAAATAGGTTGTTGACCATCTTTTAACTTTACAGGAATATGACCGTTTATTACATGGGAGGTCTTAGGGTTTAAATTAAATTCCTGGAAAATTTTATCGACAAATTCTTCCTTCTTACTAAGCTTAAAGTATGGATCAGAAACTTCCTTACTAATTGGTAAATCTCTACCTATGAAGAAGTTTTCAAAAGTAGACATCTTATGTTTACCAAATAATGGTGATATTGGTCCACACCACATATACCAGAATAAATCCAACACTTTTTCTCTTTCTTTTGAATTTATAGATCTTGGTAAATAAGCAGTTTCTCTTGCTTTTTCGTCAAAGAAATCCATTAGGGATTTTCCCGAATATTCAACACCGTCATAAACAAGGGTTTTAAAACTGCCATCTTCGTTCATTGGTATACATCCATGGAAAAGTAGATTTGAATTAGTAACCTTGTAAACACTTCCCTTATCAAATAAGAATTTTAAATGCGTTTGCATTTTTTCACTATGTCTAAAGGAGGTATTTAAACTTTCAATAACCTCATGCTCCCTATCGGTTAATTTAATAGGATCTTTTTTATCTACTGTAGGGAAATTAGTGTCCAGTAAAGGGTATTCTTTTCCATCTTCTGCAATATAAACATTTTTTTCAAAGTCTATATTTTCCAAGGTAATCCTATGGTCCATATTATACTGAGGATTTCTTTTTAATATTTGACTGGCTAATTTAAACTGTATAATTGAAATAGCCTTGTGCATTTTTGCAGTAGCGTATTTATTAACGCTATAGTATTTATTTTCGTCAACAATTCTAGGCATAAATCTTTCGCAAGGGTCATCTTTATAAACATCTATTGCAAAAGAATATAATGGTCTTAAATTTATTCCATAACCATCTTCTAGGGAATCAAAATTATTGTAGCCTAAAGCTATTCTTACAACATTAGCAACTAAGGCTCTGTTTCCAAGGGCGGCACCCATCCAAATTATGTCATGGTTACCCCATTGTATGTCAATATCATGATGATCCATTAACACATCCATAATAATATCTGGACGAGGACCTCTATCGAAAATATCACCAACAATATGTAAACAATCAACTGAAACATTTTGAATTAAATGACATAGTGTTGTTATTATTTCCTTAGATGCATTAATTTCGATTATTGTGTCAATTAAAGTATCAAAATAATCCTGTTTATTAATTTCAATATAGTCAATATGAAGCATTTCATCAATTAAATCCCTGTAAGCTTCAGGTATTTTGTTTCTTACTTTTCTTCGGGAATATTTAGACGTAACTACTTTTAATAATTTAATAAGGTTAAAAATGGTTTTCCTAACCCAACTATCTGTAAAATCACCGGACTTAGTGACTAATGTTAGGAAATTAGATGGTTCATAAATAAGATTTGAAAGTTCATTCATTTGATCTTCTGTCATTTCATATTTAAATTCCTGGGAAATTTTTTGTCTTGTATTTCCGGAAGCGGACCTTAATATTCTTGTAAATGAAGTATATTCGCCATGTAAATCACTTAAAAAATATTCAGTTCCCTTTGGTAAAACGGAAATAGCTTTTAGCTTAACAATTTCACTAATAGTTTTTTCTATTGTATTAAATTCTTTCGACAACAATTTTAGGTATTTTAAATCATCCATTAACTATGCCTCCTTATATATATAATACTATAAAATAGTAAATATTAAGAATTTTAATAGAAGAAAATGAAAGATAATATAGAAAATAAATAAAATGTAAATATTAATTCAAAATAATAAAGAAATACCAAGAAAAGGTGTATAAATATTCACATACGAGTAAATGTTTAAAAACCTTATTGTTGAAATTCCAACGCTATTAAAAAAATATTATAATTTACACTAAAATATATCATTTTTTTTAAAAAAATATAACTTTCAGTCTAGTAAAGTTCTGTTTTATTTGTTATAATATTAAACATTATTATGAAAGAGACAGGAGTGACAAATTTGAAAAAGAATATTTTAAAAATATTATCTACAGTTCTTGTTTTATCCTTTTTAGTAACAGGTTGTGTAGGTAAAAATGACTCGGAAAAGTCAACTGGTGCAGGAAAAGATGGAGCATCAAATTCAGAAGAAATGTTAATAGGTGGAATATCACCAATGACAGGTGAAAATGCTATTTATGGTATAACAGCTACAAATGGTGCTAAATTAGCATTTAAAGAAATAAATGAAGCTGGTGGAATCTTAGGAAAACAAGTTAAGTTTGAAATCCTTGATGATAAAGGTGACAATACAGAAGCAGTAAATGCATTTAATAAATTAGTATCACAAGATGCAGTAGCAATAATAGGAGCTATTACTTCAGCACCTACAGAAGCTGTTGCACAACCAGCTGTTGATGAAAACATGCCTTTATTAACACCAACAGGAACACAATTTGGACTTACTAAAGATAGACCAAATGTATTTAGAGTTTGTTATACAGACCCATTCCAAGGTGAAATCTTAGCTCAATATACAGCTGAGAATTTAAAAGCAACAAAAGCAGCAATCTTAACAAATAACTCATCAGATTACTCTGACGGTATAGCAAAAGCATTTGCAGAAAAAGCTAAAGAATTAGGTGTAGATATAGTTGCAGAAGAATCTTACGGAAAAGGCGACACAGACTTTAGAGCACAATTAACAAAAATTGCTGCACAATCTCCAGAAGTAGTAGTAATACCAGATTACTATAAAGAAATTGCATTAATTTCACAACAAGCTAAAGAAGTAGGAATTGAAGCTACATTAATAGGTGGAGACGGCTGGGATGGAGTAGTTGAACAATTAGACGAATCATCTTATGCAGATGTAGAAAATGCAGTATTTACAAACCATTATTCATTACAAGATGAAAGTGAAAAAGTTCAAAACTTCATTAAAGCATATAAGGATGAATATAATGAAAATCCATCATCATTTGCAGCTTTAGGTTATGACGCAGCTTATCTTTACAAAGAAGCAATAGAAAAAGCTGGAAGTACAGACAAACAAGCTATAGTAGATGCAATGAAAGAAATTGATTTTGAAGGAGTTACAGGAAACTTGAAATTTGACGAAAATAACAACCCTGTAAAATCAGTTTCAATGATTAAAATAGTTAATGGAGAATATACTTTAGATTCAGTAGTGGCTCCAAAATAAACAAGGTTTTTTAAAAGCCATCTCAAAAGAGATGGCTTATTTAAATAATAAGGGGAGATTATATGAAAGAATTAATACTTCAAATAATCAATGGATTACAATTAGGAAGTATTTTTGCCTTAGTTGCTTTAGGATATACTATGGTTTATGGTATTGCCAAGTTAATAAACTTTGCCCATGGTGATATTCTTATGGTAGGTGCATATGTTGCTTTAGCGTCGGTGCCGATGTTAAGTAGTGCAGGGTTACCAATTTGGTTGGCAGTTGTACCATCAGTAATATTTTGTGCTGTTTTAGGTATGGTAATAGAAAAAGTAGCCTATACTCCTTTAAGAAATTCGCCTAGAATTTCAAATTTAATTACTGCTATAGGAGTAAGTTTACTTTTACAAAATGTAGTAATGACATTTATTGGAGCAAATCCACAATCATTTCCAAAAGTGTTCAATGTAAAACCATTGAATATATTTGGAATAAAAATTAATTTTAGTATTATTGTAACTATATTAGTTACCGGTATTTTAACTATATTATTACAATTGTTTTTAAGAAAAACAAAATTTGGTAAGGCTATGAGAGCTACAAGTGAGGACTATGGAGCTTCAAAGCTAGTAGGTATTAATGTAAACCATACTATTTCAATGACCTTTGCAATAGGTAGTGGTTTAGCTGCAGTAGGTAGTATTTTATATCTTTCAGCCTATCCACAACTTTTGCCTAATATGGGCTCTATGATGGGGATTAAAGCCTTCGTAGCAGCGGTTATAGGAGGTATAGGAAATATACCAGGTGCAGTTTTAGGTGGCTTAATTTTAGGTTTAGTTGAAGCTTTAACTAAGGCCTATATTTCATCTCAATTAGCCGATGCCTTTGTATTTGGTATTTTAATAGTTGTATTATTGGTTAAACCTACAGGTATATTAGGTGAAAATATTAAGGAGAAGGTGTAATATGACAAGTACTAGAAAAATTTCATATGTAGCAATTGTTGCCCTAGTTGCCATATTATACTTTGTAATATTTTTACTTAATGTAAATGGCGTTTTGGGAAATTATGAATTAGGTATAATGAATTTTATCTGTATAAATATAATACTGGCTGTAAGTTTAAATATTACCGTTGGCTGTTTAGGACAAATAACATTAGGTCATGCAGGCTTTATGTCTATTGGAGCTTATGCAGCATCCCTGTTTGTAAAATCAGGTGTATTAACAGGACTTCCAGGCTACCTAGTGTCCTTACTAGTAGGTGGAGTAATTGCCCTAGGAGTTGGAATAATAATAGGTATTCCTGGCCTAAGACTTAAAGGTGACTATTTAGCAATAATTACATTGGCTTTTGGAGAAATAATAAGAACATTAATAGAATATTTTGATTTTACAGGTGGAGCACAAGGCTTAACAGGAATTCCAAGATATAGGGATTTTACTACTATATTTGTAATAACAGTGCTTTCAGTAATGTTTATGTATTCGATTATGACATCCCGTCACGGTAGGGCTGTCCTTGCTATTAGAGAAGACGAAATAGCAAGTGATGCAGTAGGTGTTAATACTACCTACTATAAGGTATTTGCCTTTGCCTTATCTGCAATGTTTGCAGGAATAGCTGGTGGGATGTATGCTCAAAATATGGGAAATATTACTGCAAGATATTTTGACTACAATAACTCAATTAATATACTTGTTATGGTAGTACTTGGTGGAATGGGTTCATTTACTGGAGCTACAATATCTGCAATAGTGTTAACTATACTTCCGGAAATGTTAAGAACATTTGCAGACTATAGAATGATTATCTATGCTCTAGTATTAATTATAATGATGATATTCAGACCAACAGGCTTACTTGGAAGAAAAGAATTCCAAATAACAAAAATTATTGATTTTATAAAAATAAAAATAAAAGGTTCAGATAAAGCAGGAGGTCAGTTGAATGAGTAAATCCATATTAACAACAAAGGATATTTCAATAACCTTCGGTGGACTTAAGGCTGTAACAGATTTTAACCTAGATTTAAAATCCGATGAACTATTGGGTTTAATAGGCCCAAATGGTGCAGGTAAAACAACGGTATTTAATATACTAACAGGAGTTTACAAACCTACATCAGGTGAGTATATGTTCAATGGAAGAAAAATCAATGGGGAAAAGCCTCATAAATTAGTACAATATGGAATGGCTAGAACCTTCCAAAATATAAGGCTATTTTCTAATATGTCTGTATTGGACAATGTAATAGTAGCTAATAATTTCAATATGAAATATGGCTATTTAACAGGAGCCTTAAGATTACCACGATATTGGAAAGAAGAAAGAGAAGCAAAAAAAGAAGCTCTAGAATTACTTGAGATTTTTGATCTTGCTAAATATGCTAATTATACTGCTGGCAATATGCCTTATGGTAGACAAAGAAAACTTGAAATAGCCAGAGCCTTATCAACAGGGGCAAAAGTTCTCTTTTTAGATGAGCCGGCTGCCGGTATGAACCCGAAAGAAACAGAAGAATTAATGGATACAATAAAACTAATAAAAGAAAAGTTTAACATAGCAATAGTTTTAATAGAACATGATATGAAGCTGGTTTTAGGTATTTGTGAAAGATTAATAGTTTTAGACAGAGGTCATATAATAGCAGAAGGAGATCCTATAGAAGTAGTAAATCGTAAAGAAGTAATAACAGCTTATTTAGGCTCTGATGATGAAGAAAAGGAGGATGAATAATGGCTTTATTAGAAGTTTCAAACTTAAATGTTTATTATGGCAATATTCATGCTCTTAAAGGAATAGATTTAATAGTAAATGAAGGGGAAATAGTTTCACTAATTGGAGCAAATGGTGCTGGAAAAACCACAACGCTACAAACTATTTCCGGTTTACTTAGATCAAAAGCAGGCTCAATAACATTTAATGGAAAAGATATAACTAAGGAAAGAGCTCACAATATAGTTCGTTTAGGAATTGCACAGGTTCCTGAAGGTAGAAGGGTATTTGCTAATCTTACAGTTAGTGACAATGTAAGACTTGGTGCCTATACAATAAAGGATTCCCATGAGAATTTAAAAAGGGATAGAAAAAATTTTTATGATGTTTTTCCTAGAATGAGAGAGCGTAAAAAACAAATAGCTGGCACCTTATCTGGAGGAGAACAACAGATGCTAGCTATGGGAAGGGCTTTAATGTCAAGACCTAAACTCTTAATATTAGATGAGCCTTCAATGGGACTATCACCATTATTTGTAAAAGAGATTTTTAATACAATAAAAAAATTAAATGAGCAAGGAACTACAATTCTTTTAGTAGAACAAAATGCGAAAATGGCCTTGGCCATATCGGACAGAGCTTATGTACTAGAAACTGGAAGGATATCTTTAGGTGGAGATGCTAAAAAATTAGCTGAAAATCCTAGAGTAAAACAAGCTTATTTAGGAGCGTAAGAAGAAGGGAAATACCCTTCTTTTTTTATGTAGACCAATTGTTTAAAGACAAACTACATTTTAAAAGTTTAAAAAAATCATTAAAATGGTCGGTTAGTTAATAACTAAAGTATAAAATAAAGTTAAGAAAGACCATGATATAATTAAAATAGGAACTGTATATATTTAAAAAGGAGATTGTTATTTTATGAGAAAATTAGTAGCAGATATTCATATGCATACATTGGCCAGTGGTCACGCTTATGGAACAATAAGGGAAATGGCAGCTTCTGCAAAAGAAAAGGGGCTAGAGCTTATAGGAATTAGTGAACATGGACCGGGAATTCCAGGTACAGTTGACTCATTTTATTATTCAAATTTAGAAGTTATACCTAGAATTATTAATGGAGTAGAAGTAATTCATGGTTGTGAAATAAATGTTTTAAATAATGGGAATTTATCACTAGAGGAAGAGTATATAAATCTTTTAGACTATGCAATTGTAGGAATTCATAAATTATGTTATAGCAATGAAGGAAAGGAAAAAAATACAGATAATCTTATTAGCTGTATGAAAAATAATAAGGTTCAATTTGTTTCCCATCCAGATGACGATAGGACTCCTTTAAATTATGAAAGACTGGTTCAAGCAGCAAAGGAGTATAAAGTAGCCTTAGAAGTAAATAACAGTTCATTAATAAAGAAAGACCAAAGGTTAAATTGTTATGAAAACTATAAGACAATGATAAGGCTGTGTCACCAGTATAGAGTCCCAATAGTAGTTAGTTCCGACGCCCATGATCCAAGTTGGGTAGGTGAATTTGATTTAGCCTATGAATTATTGGGAAAATTGAAAGTAGATGATGATTTAATATTAAATAATGATATTGGAAAAATTAAAAGATTTATTGGATTAAATTAGAATTTTTAATATAGACAAGTAAAAATAAATTTAATCTATGTTGTAGATAATAAGTATGGAAATAGAAGAAGGGGGTTCCCTTCTTTTTTTATAAGATAAAATTAATGATAATGGGTATTAAATAATTACTATAAAAACAAAGGTGATAGACTTGAATATAAAAGAATATGAAGAAATATTAAGAAAAAATTATGATTATAACAAAGATTCGGAAACAATGTGGGACAATAGAGCAGAACAATATAATATATCCCAATTAAAAGATGATGATTCCATTACAGAACAGGTTTTAGCTTATTTAGAGAAAAAGAATATTTTAAAAAATGCAGATATTATAGATATTTGCGGTGGTAGTGGAAGGTATGCTATACCCTTAGCAAAACTAGCTAATACTGTTACATTAACGGATATTTCAAATAATATGCTAAAATTTGCAGAAGAAAATGCAAAAAGGGAAAATTTAACTAATCTTGAATTTGTAAAAACCAAATGGGATGAAGTTGATTTAGAAAAGATGACTTGGAATAAAAAGTTTGATTTAGCATATGCTTCAATGTGTCCTCCTGTAAGAACTCCTGAAGGTCTTAATAATCTAATAAAGGCTTCAAAAAAATACTGTGTAGTTAATCAATTTATAGAAAGTAAGGACAGTGTAGAAGAATATCTAAAAGCTAAAATACCAAAAGTAAATCGTTATGACCCTCACAATGACAGAGAATCGGTACAGGCAATTTTCAATATACTATGGTTAAAAGGATATAGTCCTGAAATTTCATATGTAGAAGAAGAAAGGGAAAAAAATATTACTAGGGAAAAAGCCTATGAAAGATATTCTAGAAAATATGAAAAATTATTTGAAGAAAATAAATTGGATTTAAGGAAAACATTAGGTGAACTATCGAAAGATAATCTAATAAGTATAAAAGCAAAAACTAAAATGGCAATTATATTTTGGGATATAAGAAAATAAACCTACTCTAAAAAAGAGTAGGTTTATTTTCTAGGGAATAAAACTTTCCCATCTATTTCCAATAACTTCTTTAGCATCAACAACTATACAAAAAGCATTAGGATCAACTTGAAATATTTTACTTTTAACCTCTACAATTTTCTTTTCTGGAAAGGTACATAAGAGTACATCCTTATCTTCCTTAGAATAAGCTCCCTGTCCCTTTAATAAAGTTACTCCTATTTGTAGATTTCTCATTAATTCAGAAGTAAGTTCTTCAGTTTTACTGGAAATAACTAAAGTTGTTTTGGCTGGAGTTCCTCCAGATTGTACAATGTCTACAGTTTTTCCTATTATAAAGAGAGATATAGTTGAATAGAGTCCAGTAGTTACATCAAAAAAGTAAAAAGCTCCAAGTAATATTAAACCATCTATTAAAATTATAGAAGTACCTAGGGGGATTTTAAACTTATCGTGAATAATTTGCTGTAAAATAGCAGTTCCACCACTTGAACTTCCAGCTTTAAATATTAAACCAGCACCAGTTCCTGTAAAAATACCTCCAAAAATAGTTGAAATAAATATATCACCTGTGTAATGGGGAATAAAATTAAAAATTCTAATAAAAACAGGAAGTAAAAAGGCACAAAATATAGTATTTAAGGTATATTTCTTTCCTAAAAAATATAGGCTTAAGACCAATAGCGGTATATTTGAAATAAGTATGGAAATATCCGGAGAAATTCCTATTGTATGATAGAGAATTACACTTATTCCACTAATACCACCGGCGACTATTTCACTAGGTACTAGAAATACATTTAGTCCAATAGTAATAAAGAATGTTCCTATTACCATGTAAAAATAATTTATAAAACTATTTTTATTTATAAATTTCATATCTTCACTTCCCAATAATAAATTTTACAAAGAAAATTATACCATAATTTATAAAAGTTTGTAATAGATTAGACAATTTAATTTACTAACACACCGAAAAGTGTATAAGTAAATTGACAATAATAGAAAAAAATAATTTAATTAAAAAAAGTTATCCAATAAATTAATGGGGGTATTTTAGGGTTATATATATTTAAAGGTAATAGTTTAAATAGTAAGTATTATTTTTAATAGCCTATACTATATTAAAGAAAAAAATTTTTTTAATTAATAGATTTTTTACAATAAAGAACTTATTTTTTTAAATAAAAAATAAAGTGTTTAAAACTACTAATTAGTGGTATATATAATTTGGAAAAATAAAAATGATTAAGTACAGTAATTTATAAAAATTCTTAGGAAAAATTAATGTTTAATATTACTAATTAGTGGTATATATAGTTTGGAATAAAGAATTAATATAAATTATTGAAAGTAAGATTAACTAGTAAAATTAAGATAAAAACAAAATAGGGAGGAATTAATATGTTAAAAAGAATAAACAACGAATATTTAGGACAAAGTGATTTAGGATGGTTAAGAAGTAGATTTCATTTTTCTTTTGCAGAATACTACAATCCAAATAATATAAATTTTGGAAGACTAAGAGTAATTAATGATGATTTAGTTAAAGCTGGTAAGGGATTTACAACACACCCTCATATGAATATGGAAATAGTATCCTATGTAGTTGATGGTAAATTAACTCATGCAGATAGTATGGGTAACGAGCACACCTTAACAAGAGGTCAAGTACAATATATGAGTGCTGGAACAGGCGTTTATCATAGTGAAATGAATTATGGCGATGAAACCTTAAGATTCCTACAAATTTGGGTTGTACCGGACAAAAATGGGTATACTCCTAATTACGGGGACTTTAGATATAATTGGGATGACAGAAAAAACAAATGGCTTCATATAGTTTCAAGCGTAGATGGAGATGCAAATGTTAAGCTACATCAAGATTTTAATATTTATGTTACTGAACTAGATGAAGGAAAAGAACTTGAATTTAAAGTAGAAGAAGGAAGACAAGCCTATATAGTTCAAATTGAAGGTAAAAGTAAAATAAATAATATTGAAATGTTTATGCGTGATGGAATGGAAGTAGTAGAAGAGGATTTAAAAATAGAAGCTGTAGAAAAGTCCCATATTATGATATTAGAAATGAATAAAGAACAGTAAAATAACAAGGGGGATATTATGGAAAAGAAGACAGAGGACGTATTATTAAATGAGGGCTACCGTAAATATAGTGGTAATAAAATAGACGTGTATTTTAATAAAGATATCTGTCAACATGCAGGTAAATGTGTAAAGGGAGATCCTGAAACATTTAACTTAGAAAGAAAGCCTTGGATACTTCCAAAAGACGAAAGAGTTGAAAAAATTAGGGAAGTAATTGATACTTGTCCATCAGGTGCATTAAAATATAAATTAAAAGAAGAAGAATTTGTAAGACCCTAGGAGAAAGAAATGATAGAATATAAAATTGAAGAAAAAAGATTTGCTGCTTATGATGGCAACAAGGAAGTTGGAGAATCAACTTATTCTAAATCCCTAAAGGATTTAATTATAATTGACCATACCTTTGTAGATGATAATTATAGAGGACAGGGTATAGCAGGAAAGTTAATAGAAACTGCAGTTAACTATGCAAGGGAAAATGGAATTAAAATTATTCCCTTATGTCCAACAGCAAGAATGATGTTTGACAGACATCCTGAATATAAAGAAGTAGAATACGGAAAATAATAAATCGGACCTAAAGAATAGTAAATGCTATTTCTTTAGGTTTTTTTATTTAAGAAAAACATAAAGAAAAGAATAATTAAATAAAATAACAAAGTTTATTTAAAGGAGAAATAAAATAAGCTATAATATAAAAAGAGAGGAGATAGTAATGAAAAAGTTTTTAGTAAAGAAAAATATTTTTCTTAGTCCAAGAGTCTATTTAATAGAAGCAATGGGAGCTATGGCCTACGGACTATTTGCTTCCCTGTTAGTAGGAACAATATTAAATACTATAGGACAGGAATTACATATAAAATTTTTAACAGATGTTTTATGGCCAGTTGCACATAGTGCTACAGGACCTGCAATAGCAGTAGCAATTGCCTATGCTTTAAAAGCACCGGATTTGGTCTTGTTTTCATCGGCAGTAGTGGGGGTAGCAGGCTATGAACTTGGAGGACCGGTAGGTGTTTATATTGCAACAATAATTGCAGTAGAATTTGGAAAGGCAATTTCCAAGGAAACAAAATTAGATATAATTTTAACTCCTGTAGTAACAGTTCTAATAGGAATAATAATTGCTAACTTTATTGGACCGAAAATTAATTACATAATGAAATTAATAGGAAACTTCATTATGTTTGCAACAACAACCCAACCGTTCTTAATGGGGATTTTAGTGTCTGTTGTTGTAGGAATAGTTTTAACCCTACCTATTTCCTCAGCTGCCCTTTGTATGATGTTGTCATTATCCGGTTTAGCAGGAGGAGCGGCAACAATTGGTTGTTGTTGTCATATGGTAGGCTTTGCAGTAATATCCTACAAGGAAAATGGATTACAGGGATTAGTTGCCCAAGGAATTGGTACATCTATGTTACAAATGCCAAATATAATAAGAAATTGGAAAATAATGATTCCTTCAATAGTATCATCAGCAATAATTGGGCCAATAGCAACCTTGGTATTTAAAATGGAAAATACTCCACTAGGTTCAGGAATGGGGACAAGTGGCTTAGTAGGACAAATTGGAACCTTTAATGCAATGAGTGGAAATTATTCCAATACCTATATTTTTGGAGCTATACTTTTGTTACATATAGTATTACCTGCACTAATTTCCTACATAATCTATAAAAAACTATATAGTATAAACTGGATTAAAGATGGAGATTTAAAATTACCAAACTAGTATTATGGTAAATTATTAATAAAAAATTAAGAGAAAATATACTTTTCGCCTTTTTTTATATATAATTGATTAGGTAATATTTTAATTAGACTAAATGGAAGGAGGTATTGATTTTGAATATATGGGAGATTTTGGAAATAGAGCCAACAGGTAGTAGGAAAGAAGTAGAAGAAGCCTTTTATAAAAAGTTAAATAAAATTACAGATAAAGATTCAGAAGAGTTTAAAGACCTAGTAAAAATTTATAGTTTACTTTTAAAGAAAACCAATAAAACTAAAGAAGAAAAGAAAGAAAAGAAAATACAAGTAGAAAATAATAAGAGTAAACTAAAAATAAAAGAACTTGAAATATCTAAAAATTTTGAAGATATTATTTCAATAGAATACTGGAATAATTATTATGAAAAATTAGAACAGTCTGTTGGTATAGTACATGATAATCTAATAAAGAGTTTAGAAAAATTCGTATATTTCAACTATCAAATAATACCTAAAAAAACCTTAGAATATATAATATATAAGTTTAATTTGTTTAAAGAAGAGCAAGGGAAAATAGAAGAAATCTTTAATGTACCAGATTTTAAAATATATAAGATTAATGATTTTGATTTTAAAGAAAATCTTAAATTCTATAACTTAAGGTTTGAAATATTTTTTCAAATTAATAATGGATATGAAAATATTGAGAAACTTGAAATACTCTTTAATAAAGCAGAAGAACTTAATAGTAAGGACGAGGATTTAAAATTACTAAAAGTTACTCTAGGACTATTAAAAGATATTGAAAAAAGTAAAGCCAATCCATTATGTTTTAAAAATACCCTGGAAAACTTTGAACAAGTAGAAAAAACTGAAGATGATATTTATGCTTTTTATGAAAAATTACTAGAAGGAAACTCCTTAGAGGATTTTTCTAAAATAGAGGAAAGTATTTTTAAATTAAACACTAAGGACTATGTACCAGAATATTTAAATGTATTTTTAAAAGGATTTATAGAATATTCAAAAAGTGAATATGACCTAGCATATTCTACTTGGTTTGAAAATAAATTGAAATTTGTTCCAAAAAATATAACAGATATAGAAAAAAATCTAGTTATAGATAAATATGAATATCTTCCTAAAGATATAAAGAAAATATTAGTTAAAAAAGACTATATAAAAGCTAACTTTACAATAGAGGAAATAGTTTCAGACCAGGAATTATATTCAAATATAGAAAATTGGAAAAACTCCTTTAAATATTTTAATAATACAAATATTGAAGATGAAAAAAATATAATTTTAAAATTTTTAAAAGAGAAATATATGGTAATACCAAAAGGAGTAATAGATTATTTATATAGAAAAATAGAAATAGATAGTTTAGATGAAAATTTAATATCAAAAGAATTAAAAGATGAAATGAAAAATATTCCTAACTTTAATTTCAATAATAATATTGCAGAAAATAAGAAGGAGGATTTTTTTAGAAAAAGATATGAGTATTTTATTTTAAGTACAGATGAAAATAACCAAGACTTAGCCAATATTATATATAAGAAATTAAAAGAGTATGGATTTGATTACTCCGTTGAAACAATAAGAGTCCAGCAACTTTTTTGTGGTGAGTTTAAAAGTGGTTTTCTTGATAAAAATGGATTTGTAGAAACAGAAAAGAAAATAGAAGAATTAGCCTATTTAATTCCAACAAAAACCATAGAACTGTATGAAATATTCTTACAAGCTTATAAAAATGAAAGTATTACAGAAGAAGAACTTAATAAGCTAAAAAATATAAATAAAGATTCCTTAATAATTAGTTCAGATATTTATAACTTTATAATTTATTTTATCTATAAAATTGCCAATAAAAAAGAAGAGGCCTTGTATATAAGAGAATTAGAGACTAATATTTTTATAGAGGACTTGGAAAAAACATCACTAAAAATAGAAGGAGAAAAAGAAAGTAGTACAATATTAGGTAAAATAAAAAATATTTTTAATAAAAATTAGAGCTAAAGCTCTTTTTTTATTGAAAAGAAAAACCTATAATCAAATAAATAATATTCTTATGTAATAAAAATCTGTCATAAAGAATGGTATAATAAACATAGTTCAATATTATAATAAAAAAATATAAAAAGGTGACTTATGAAAAATAAAAAGAATAAAAGAATGCAAGTAGCTAGAATAATGAAAGATTATTCCCAAGAGGATTTAGCTAACATTGTTGGGGTCGCAAGACAGACTATAGGACTTATAGAAAACGGAAAATATAATCCATCTTTAAAATTATGCATAGATATTTGTAAAGCACTAGACAAAACATTAAATGACTTGTTTTGGGATGAAGAGGATATATAGTTAGGAGGAAAAATGACATTACTTAGGGCGATATTAAATAGCAAAAAAATCAAATTAGATGAAAGAGAATTACTGGAATTTAATAAAATCTATAGATTATCATATTTATTGTTGTTAATATGTTCCTTTATAGACTTTGAATTTTTTGAGGGACTTGATAGTAGAAGTGCTATATTTGCAGGTTACATAGGTGTTATAACTCTAATAGGCTCTATTAGAATTATGCTGAAAGGATTGAGAATTTCTTTTAGAAACTTAGATTTATTATTACCATCAGTGGTATTTATGAGCATTAATTGTATAACCTTGCTTTTATTATTAACACCTTTAACCATTAGTATTAGTAGTTTTCTAATTCTATTATTTGTTTTTATTGTAATAATTTTTATAATTTTAAATGTATTATATAAATATGGGAAACAAAAACTAGAAAAAGAACTGGCAGATTAACTATAACTTTATTAATCTCCTACAATAGAAAAATAATGCTTTAGAGTCTTAAATAAGGCTCTTTTTATTTTGCTTAATTTAGATAAAACATTTGACAATACAACTCTAAGGAGTATAATAATAGCTATAAGGAATATAAATATTACATAAAGTAATAAAAAAGGTGGTTATTATGAAAAGTAAATATATTATTGATTATACGGACAAAAAACCCTTGTTCATACCTATTATTGGAGAAATATACTTAATTGAAAAAATAATAGATAATCTTAGTAGAAAATCTTCAAATAATATTATACTTACTATTTACATTGTATTTTTAATTGTGGCAGTAATACTTCATTTAAGATATATCGTCAAGTATTTTGCCAATAGAAGTAATAAATAAAGGAGCCTAGTAGCGTGAATGAATTTATTGAAAAAATTATTAAAGAAATATTTAAGTATAAGAACATATATATTTTTTTGATTTTTATTTTTATCAGTTACTTTCTAGGAGAAATCCTAGGTAAGCTCCTATATTATCTATTTCACTAAATAATATAGGGGTTTAATATGAAAAATTTAGACATTAAATAAATAGTTATTAAATGCCTTAAATATTGTTGTCAAAACCAACTATATTTCAAAGGGGTTACAAATATAAAATGAAAAAGAATTTAAATAAAGTAGATGTAAAGAAAATTAGGCGATTAATAATAACCATAGTGGCAGTAGTGTTTTTTATATATTACGGTGAAAGTATTTTAACAACTTTCTTTGAAATGGGACAGGAAACAGGAGCAGCCCTTGTTAAGTTTATTCAATGGATATTATAGAATAATTTGAAAGATTATGTAAAAATAAAGAGGGAATATATGTTTAATAATGGATTATTATTTGATTTTACAAGCTTAAGTTTACTTGCAATACTTTTAAACTTTACAAAAAGCATTAACCCTGTTAATATTAAAAAAATTTCAAAAAAAGGAAAATTATTAATATTGGTAGGACTAGTTACGACTATAGTATCTATTTTTGTAAATTCAAAGTCTTTATTAGTATTATCTGAATTAATGTAACTAGTAGGGTTAGCTATACTGTTTCCAAATTTGAAATTTTCTCAACTTAGTAAAAAACAAAAAATCTTATATTCAATTTTCATAATAATATATATTTTTAGAATAATCTTAAGAATATATATTATTAATAAATAAGGGGAGAGTAGTATAATGTCAAAGGTTAAAAATAAAAGAAAAAGAACTTCCAGCTTAGTGCTCCTATGTTTAATTATAACAATAATGTTTTCTACCAGCAGTTTATATCAGGGAGAAAATATTTATGGGAAATATGGAGAAAAGGTAGGAAAGGCTATATATTGGTTTGGAAAAGGACTTGGCAAAATGGGGGAAGATTTGGGAAACGGATATTACCCTGGTATAACCACAAATCATTAAAGTACAATTTTTTTCTATTTACTACAGTTTCAGATAGTATAATTACCAGTCTATTAATATCATTAATAATAGTGTTGCTCTTATTTTTTATGATTAGAAAATTATAGGATAAACTGATAAATAAGGGATATCAAGCACTAGAAGGTAGTTATATGATAAGGAACATTTTCAATTATTTTTATAAAAACTAGAAAAGATTATAGAATCCTTTATAAAATTTTATTTATTATGATAGGTTCTATTTTAGCTCAAATAATTTTAAATAGTCTTTCAGAAGGAGAATTTGTGTTCAATACTCTGGACATAATTGGGGAACAGTTAAAGATACTGATTATTGTAACTGTTGCAGTAATCCCATTTAGAAAATTTAAAACATCTAATAAAAAATAATAGTGTCTAGCAAAAAAATAAAATGAAAAAAGGAAAACTTATATAAAAAAATAACAAATTTTTAATACATTAACTAGTGTTATAAGGATATAATATATCGTTGGTAGATTTGGTGGATAGAAAAAAAAACCTTTGATTGGTGTAAAATTAATCAAGGGCTTTTTTATTCTAATAAATTCTTTATTAATCTAGTGGAACAAATTGTTTCTTCACCATTTTTCATTGTAATTGTTCTGGTTTTTCTGTTAATTTCTGAAATATTATATTTATTTACTACTATGGATTCATGACATTTAATTAGTCCCAGTTCTTCATTTGCAATTTCTTTAATCTTTCCATAAAATTCAATTATTCCATTATCCAGATGGATTTTAATTTTATGGGGAGTAGTTGAGGTTTCAAAGAACATTATGTCCTTATAGTTTATAAATCTGATTATGTCCCCGTCTTTAAATTTAAAGACATTTCTACTAATATTTGGATTTTCAACAGCTCTTTCTACTATTGTATTCAAACATTCACTTATGCGTTTTTTCATATTTACCGGGTTTGATTTTAATATATAGTCCATGGCTTCAACCTTATATTTAAAAGTTAAGTTGGAAAATTCTTCGTAGCCTGTTACAATAATAATTTTTGAAGCTTCGTCAATTTGTTTTATTTTATTTCCCAAACTAAATCCGGTTAATTGATGGTGTAGGTTAATGTCTAAAAAATAAATACCGCCAAGTACTTTGTTTTTGTTAATATGTTCTATCAGTTCATCTGGGTTAGTAGTAGCTAGGTCTACAGCCATGTCATAACCTTGTAGCAAGGTGAAATTTGTAATATATTCTTTTAATTCTTGAAGTTGAGTAATGTCATCTTCACAAATATAAATCTTTTGCATTTTCTAATCCTTTATTTCTAATTTGTGTAAAAACTTATTGTTTTCTATTTGTATTTCATGGGTGACGTTTTTATATTTTGAAAGTATTTCATCTAAAATAGAAAGACCTAAACCACGGTTGTTACCTTTTGTGGAAAAACCTTCCTTTTTTAATTCAAATAATTTCTGTATATTTTTTCTACTGTTATTCTCTACAATAATAATCTTGGAGGTTTTTGTTGTAAGAAAAACGACACTAACTTTTCCTTGTCCAAGGTTTTCCACTTCTTCAATAGCGTTGTCCAGTATTATTCCTAATATTCGAATTAAATCGATGTTTTTTATATTAATAATATCAATATAGTCAGATATATCTAAAAAAACATCAACATTTTTTTCTTCCGCTTCCCTTATTTTATTAAAGAGAAAGCCCTTTAAATATTTAATATGAATATTGGAAAGTCTGTCTAAATTAAAGGATTTATTAAATATTATTTCTTTGTCCTCGTCGGTAATACTATAATAAAAATCTTTAATTCCATCTAGGTCATTTTGTTTGATTAGTCCATTTAAGGTTATTAGTATATTTTTATAATCATGTCTAAATTTTCTAACTTCATTATAGTTTTTTTCCAGACTATTGTAATAGGAGTCAAGGAATTTTTCTTTTTCCAATTTTACTATTAGATGAAGGTATATTCCTATAAAGGTAAACATGGAAATTACTAATAATATTTTCTTTAAGCTATCTTTAATTAAGGACATTTTATATGAATGCTCAAAAGCTTCTTGGTTAAAATACTCTTGAGGGAAATAGGATTTTATATTTTCAATATCACTTTCACTAAGGTTTAATTTGTCAAAATCATAGTAATCTAAAATTACAGGTGATTCAGTAAAACCTGAGACAATTATAACTCTATATACCAGCTGATAATAAACAACAGTAGCTATTATTAAAAATATTGCTAAAAATTTATTATTATAGGGGATCTCTATTTTATTAATAAGAAGTAATATTAAGCTTCCTCCTATTAAAAACACAAGTACATTTAATAAATTATACAGTGTTGGTGGATAGTTTAAAATTGTTAAAACTATATCCAATAAATTTTCCAGTATTACCATAACAAGTATTAAAATACCGGTTAAATTAAGGGACTTAACTAGCTTGTTTTTTATAAATATAAGGGAAAAAATAAGGGTTAAAAGAGCTATTGTAGGTATTATTAATTCATAAAGTCTATGTCTTATTAAAACAATTAGAAACATAGAAATAAATACATAAATATAGGATTTAATCTTCAAGTTTTTAAATTTAAATCCCGATAAAATCAATATTCCTAAAAAACAAAACAAGATTTCTGGAATTGTTTGTAGGTCTAAGTTGTTAATCCATTTTAAAATTTCAATTAATTTCATTTTTATTCCTTGCCTTCTATTTATTACAACTATTATAGCAAAGAAGTTCCTTGTTTTAATTTTTAAGCAGCTATTATTTAATTTTAGGCAGTTATGACTTAAATAATAATATTTTATTTTATTACAGTAAGATTGTAGTTACAGATTTATGGAAGGAGTAAGTATGATTTTAAAAATAGATAATATTTCAAAAAACTTTGGAAGAAAAGTTGCATTAAAGGATATAAGTTTTTCCTTGGAAGATGGAGTATACGGACTATTAGGAGACAATGGAGCAGGAAAATCCACTTTAATGAGAATTTTAACTACAGTTTTAAAACCATCATCTGGAAGTGTGGAGGTAGATGGGAATTCTATTAAGGTCTTAGGCGATAAATACAGGTCATTATTAGGCTATATGCCTCAGGAATTTTTTGTATATCCTACTTTAACTGCCAGAGGTTTTTTAGAATACATGAGTTCTTTAAAAGGAATTAATGAAAAAAACTTAAAAAATAAAATTGATGAGGTATTAGAATTTGTAAATTTAAAGGATGTAGCAAATAAACGGGTTGTTACTTTTTCAGGAGGTATGAAAAGAAGAATAGGAATTGCCCAAGCTATTATAAATAATCCTAAAATAATAATTTTAGATGAGCCAACAGCAGGACTTGACCCTCAAGAAAGAATAAGATTTTTAAATATTTTAGGAGATATGGGGAAAAATAAAATCATTATAATCTCAACCCATATTGTTTCGGAAATTGAGGCTATTTCAAGGGATGTAATTGTAATGAAAAAGGGAAAACTCGTTGAAAAAGGCGATATAGATACATTAGTTGAAACAATGGCTAGTAAGGTTTGGGAAGCTGAAGTAGAACAAAATGACTTAAAGGAAATTGAGAAAAACAATCCGATTATTAAAATGAAAAGAAAGAATGAAAAAATTAGAATAAGGTATGTTGGTGAAAAAATAAAGGAAATAGAAAATAAAAAAGTTTTACCTACCTTGGAAGATTACTATGTTTACAACAATAATAAAATTGGAGGAGAAAATGAAAAAATTGATTAAATTGACAGTTTTGGCTTGTACGGTTTTAGCCTTAACAGCCTGTGGAAATAGGGAAGGAAACGATGATGATTATATGAACAATAAAACTGAACCTACAAAAAATGTAGAAAGTGTTATGGAAAAAATAGAGGCTGATGATGAACTTTTAGAAAAGCAAATAGAGGAATTTAGAAAGGAAAGGGATAAGGATAAATATATTAAGGAAGAAGACGGAATGATTATTGGAACACAGCCAAATGAAGAGGATTATATTAAGGGCTTTGATGAAGTGAGAAAGGTAGAACCTAAACTTCCTGATGATTTAGAAGAGGCTTATGAAGAAGTGGAAAGGTATTTGGTAGAGGATAAAAAAGTAGAACAGAAAACACGAATTTTATATTATTTACCTGCAGATCCAAGAGTGTATAAGGTTTATATTGATGAAGATAAGGGAAAACTTCAAGGCTATGATAATGAAAATATTATAGTTATGGAGTATTTAGATGGGGATACTTGGAAGTTTGTTTATGTTGCAAAGGAAAATAAGGAAGGGCAATGGAAATTTGTTCACGATGGTATTAATCATAAAGAATAGGAAAATACTATGCAAGTAAAATTTGAACTTGAAAAATTATTTAATAAGGTAACTATTTTAGCTATGATTTGCATGATAATACTTACTGTATTTCATGGCCTTATTTCCTTTGGAAAGTGGGAAGAAACCTATGTCCATAAATATAAGACAGTTAAGGGGAAATTAGCTTATTGGTCTTACTTAAATGTTTCCAAGGAGTACGAGGGAGAATTAAATCAGGAATATTTAAATAGATTCGCTAAGGATTTTCAAAATAGTAAAGAAAGGAAAGCTATTGAAAGTGGCAAAATCTACCAGTGGACTAAATATTCTTTAGCAAGGGATTTTATTTTACCAGTGGTCATTAATGAGAGTATTAGTCAAAATAGTAAGTTGGATTTTAGTAAAGAAAATCTTAAAGATGTTAATAGTTTCTATAAAAAATTTAAAAAAGAAGCTATTACCAATATGAAATTGGAAAATAAATTAATTGGTTTTTCAAAATATACAGATGAACAATTAAAAGTAGTAGAAAATAAAATAAATAATATTAAAACTCCAATTACAATAAAATATACAGAAGGTTTAAAAAACTTTTTAATATATTATAAAACGGATTATCTTCTTTTTTGCCTAGTCTTAGTTTTTGGCTTAAGTAGCTTGTTTTCAAAGGATTCAAACTCCGGTGTCGATGAGTTGTCCTTGTCGACTAAAACCGGTAAGGGGAAAAACTTAAATTCCAGATGGATGGCAGGTAATCTTTTCATTCTTTTAGGACATGGAGTTTATGTTTTAACACTTTTTATTACCCATGGATTAATAGGAAGTTTACATGGACTTGGAGCATCAATTCAAATTTTAGAAGAAACTTCTGCTTTTAATATAAACATATTTCAGGGGATATTGTTAGTAATTTTTTGTGGGCTACTTGGTGGTTTAGTTATTGGAAATCTTATTATGGTTATTTCAATTTATAGTAAAAATATGAAGTTTACAATTTTAACGACAGGTCTTATTTTATTTTTTATGAATAATTTTGTTAAGACGCAAAATTCCTTTAAGCAGTTATTACCATTAAATTTTAATAATAAAATGGCCTTACTTAGGTCCGGTAATTACTTTTTCATTGGTGACACTGCAATACCATATTTTATAATTGTTTTTATTTTATCTCTTATATATATTTTAGTTTTTTATACCTTAACTAGAATAAAATTTAAAAGATATTATCTGTAAGAGGTGAAGAATGAAAAGTTTAATAAGAGCTGAAAGTAAAAGGGTTTTAAACAGAAATATCTTTATTTTAATAATAGTAATAATAATATTATTCTCTGTAATTTCCGGACTTATGGGGCTAAATTCCTATAAGGTAATTTCAGGAAATAAAATTTTATATACGGCAAAAGAAAACCTTAGAAGAAGTAAAAAAGAAAGTAAATATACTTTTTTAGACAAGGAGTTTATTTCAAGTCTAAAAGATAAAAAAATAGATAATATACAATTTTATAAGAACATAGACAAGATATTGGTAAAAAATTATGACTTAATATCCTATTCTGAGCTTACAGAAAGTAGAGCTAAGGATTTTTATAATAAAAGATTAATTAATATAAAGAAAAACTTAGAGGGAGATGGAGAAAAGGATTATTCTAAAAAAGATATAAAATATCTGCTTCAAAAAGCCAATAAAATAAAAAAACCCATTCAAATGGATTATGCTGAAGGGTGGAAAAATATTAACAGGGATTTAGGTATGTTAGTCCTTTTATTAATAATAATTTCCTCTATAGTTATTCTTCAAATATTTGGTAAAATAGATAAATTTAATATGGATGAACTATCTAGGACAACAAGAAAAGGGAAAATGGAGTTAAGTATTGCTAAGGTAATTGTGGCTATTAAAATTTCTTTAATTATATATTTTACGGGAATTTTAATACTTTTAATAGTAAATGGAATTATTTATGGCTTTGAAGGTTTTTCAATGTCAATTCAAAGTAATCCAACTTACTTATATTCCATATTTAAAATAAACTATTTACAGCAGTTTTTAATAAATGTTTCTTTAGGCTTAGTGGCATTATTATTTATGGTAGGATTTGTATTGTTTGTGACAGCTGTAACTAAAAATCTTTTAATTGGTGGGGTAATTACAGTGTTTTTTTGGGCCTTGATGTTTGTATTTGAAATGCTTAAGGACTATGAAATAAACCATTATTTTGCGAATTTCCTCCCAATTAAAATGACGGATTTTACTATGCACTATAATGCTAACGATATTTATAAAATATTTGATAATAGGTATAATTCAATTATTTGGACTATTATGGTTACAATTTTAATATCACTTATATTATTTATTTTAAGTTATTTAATTTATGTATTTAGACAGAATAAAGAAAGAACATAGGCTACTTTAGTCTATGTTCTCCTCTTAAAATTCTTCCGGCATCAACTTCTATATATCTATCTTCTTTATTTGTTATTTCTCCTGCAACAAATACATAATCAAAACCGGTTGCATATTCCATTGAGTTTATATAATTTGAATTGTTTTTTATGTTTTCTAAATCGAATATAACTAAATCGGCATCATAAGCAACTTTAATTTTCCCCCTTATTTCCTATATTAAATACTTCTGTAGGAAAACCGGTAATTTTATAGATACCTTCTTCTAAAGAAAGAAGCTTTTTTCTATTAATATAAATTTCTAAAAATCTTGCAAAGGAACCGTATTGTCTAGGGTGAATAAGACCGCCTTTAGGAAAAATTGAATCCGAGATTATAAAGGTAAAGGGTAGTTTAATAATATTTTCAACGTCATTTTCACAAAGGCTAAAATTAACCATGGAAACTTTTAAACTCTCCTCTATTAGTAAATCAAAAGCAAAATCATAAGAATCTTTATTTTTCTCTTTAGCAATTTCAGAAACTAATTTCCCAATATATTTTTGGTTTTTATCTAAGTCGACAGTAGTAATCATTACCGATTCCCAACCAATTAAATAAAGAATATTATCAAAATCCTCTTGGTCTTTACTTAGTATATTTTTACAGCTTTTCCTTTGCATCTATTATAGTTTTTGCTTTTTTATTAATATTCTTTCCGATTTTTATAATTTTTCCTTTGTCAACACAAATATCTCCAATATAGCCGGGAGAATTTGTACCATCAACAATATATGCGTTTTTAATAATTAATTGTAGAATAATATCACTCCTAGTTTGTTTAAATAATTATAGCAAAATCTTATTAAGTTCTATTAAATTCCTAATAATATAATTTACCTTTAAATCTTTAGGTTTTTCATATTCGTTAATGTTATACCAACAAGTGTCTATATTATTGTTTTTAGCCCCAAGTATGTCGGCTTGTAAACTGTCACCAATAAATAAAATTTCCTCCGGTTTTAATTTACTTCTCTTTAAACATTCTTTAAAAAAACTATTACTTGGTTTATCGTAACCAATGTCATCGGAAACGAATAAATCAGTAAAATAATCCAACAAATTTGCGTGTTTCAGTCTATTTATTTGCATCTCTAATATTCCATTTGAAGCAGCATATATCTTATATTTTTTAGAAAGAGTACCTATTACTTGAGAGGCGTTAGGCTCTGTAATATATTCTTGTCCTAAATTTTTTTCAAATACCTTTTGAAAGCTATAATATGAAAAATCTATATTTAATTTTTCAAATAGTATTTTAAATCTTGAATTTAAAACATCCTGGACGGATATTTCCCCACTTTTTTGTTTTTTCCATAAATCCTTGCTAATTTCCCTATAAAGTTCATGTATGGACCTTGAATAATGTAAGTTACATATTTTAAAACTTTCTTTAAAGGCTGCAAGGCTACATTTTTCAAAATCAAAAATAGTATCATCAATATCAAAAAATAATGCTTTGTACATTTACTCACCTTGAATTCTAATATTTACCTATATTATTTCATATTATTACCTAATATGCTATTTTATGGGTAAATAATCTAAGAGAGTTGGTGGAAATATGGCTAATAGAGAATTTATTAAAAGGGCTAAAAAATATCTAGAGGAAATCTACAAGCCCTATAATAATAAAATTTATGTACCAATGCCGGAAACAAGAAATTTATTTTTGCCGGTAACTATTGGTTGCTCCTATAATAAATGTTTATATTGTGGATTAAATAAAAATATTAGGTTTGAAAAAATATCTTTAGAAGAAATAGAAGAGAATTTAAAAAAGTTACAGTTTATAACTCAATATAATAGAAGAAAGGTAGAAAAGTTTAATTTATTAGGAGGAAATCCCCTAGTATTAGAAACTGAGTATTTAGTAGAAATATCAAGGCTCATAAGAAAGTATTTTCCAAAAGTAAAATATATAAGCTCCTTTTCCAGAGTAGACGATATTTTAAGAAAAAGCCATGAGGAGTTAGTCTTATTAAAAGAAAGTAAATTTAATCGTTTATCCCTAGGAATTGAATCCGGTTCAGATAAAATATTGGAGTTTCAAAGAAAAGGCGTTACTTCTAAGGATAATTTAGCTGCTATGAGAAAATTGGAAAAAGTTAAACTTGACTACTCTGCCTATATAATATTAGGCTTTGGTGGAGTTGAATATTCAAGGGAAAATGCTATTGAAACAGCAAGGCTTTTAAATAAAGTTCACCCTTTTGAGCTCGTAGTAGTAAATTTAGTTTATTTTCCCAATGCTCCTCTATTGGAAAAAGTAAGGACAGGTGAATTTAAAAGATTAAGTCCTTTGCAATCTTTAGAGGAGGAATATTTACTTTTATATAAATTAGAAATGGAAAATGTAGTATTTAACGCTACCCATAAAAACAATACAATAGCAATAAAAGGAAAATTACCAGAACATAAAAATATCATGCTTAAGGAAATAGAGAAAAATATTAAAAAATATAGTCTGAAATTGTAAAAAGCCAAGAAAGTAGGTATTTTAGAATAGTATTTGGCAATAATTATGGTAGAATGTAATATATATTAATAATACTAAGGAGGTGTTGTATTATGTTGAAAATAGGTGTATTGGATATTGTTACAAACTGGGAGGTTTGTAATATATAAGAATAAGCCTCCCGGGAAAATCAAAAGATAATTGATTTTTAGGAGGAAAATAATTGAATAAGTATAATTTGAAAAATTTAGGCTTTAAGGATGAATTAAAGGAAGAATATAGATTAAATGAAGGCATGTATATTGGCAGGGTGTTTTCTCAAAGTAAAAATCTATATAGGGTAGTTTGTGAAGATGGAGAAATTATTGCTGAAATTTCCGGTAAGTTTAGGTATGAAGCTAAGTCAAGCTTAGACTTTCCAACAGTTGGAGATTTTGTTGTCCTAGATAGAAATAATAATAATCAAGGGAATGCAGTAATTAATTATAGATTTTCCAGGAAAAGTGCCTTTATTAGAAGGGCTGCAGGAACATCAAATACTAAACAAATCGTAGCAAGTAATATAGACTATTTGTTTATATGTATGTCTTTAAATAATGACTTTAATTTAAGGAGATTGGAAAGATATATTTCTATAGCTTGGGAAAGTGGTGCTATTCCGGTTGTAATATTAACTAAGGCGGATTTATGTAATAATATTGACGCTAAATTAGCAGAGCTAGCTAGTGTGGCCATAGGTGTTGATGTTGAAGTAACTTCAAATTTACAAGTAGATAGTATAGAAAAAATTAGAAAATATATTAGTAGAGAAAAAACTATAGCATTTATTGGTTCTTCCGGAGTAGGAAAGTCTACGTTAATAAATTCTTTAATAGGTGAGGAAGTTTTAAAGACAAAAGGTCTTAGAGATGATGATAAGGGAAAACATACTACTACCCATAGAGAGATGTTTATTCTTGAAAATGGCGGTCTGATTATAGATACACCGGGAATGCGGGAATTAGGACTGGACACTGTTGATATTTCAAAAGGTTTTTCAGATATTGATGAACTTGCAACTATGTGTAAGTTTAACGACTGTAGCCATACAAATGAACCTAAATGTGCAGTATTAAAGGCTGTAGAAAATGGAGAACTTTCAGAGGAAAGACTAAACAATTATAGGAAGTTAAAAAAGGAAAGTAAATATTCTGGTCTTGATTTTAAAGAAATTGAAAAACAAAAATTAGATAATATGTTTTCTAATGTAGGTGGTATGAAAAATGCCAGAAAATATTTAAAAGCAAAAGATAAGAGAAGAAAAAATATTTAAGCTTATTTTTTAATAAAGTATTAAAATAAAGTCATTTTAATTAATGGCTTTATTTTTTATTTATGATAGATTGTAAGATTAAAAGCAATAGTTAGTATAAAAGTAACTTCTCAGATGCTATTAGTATCTACGATTACACAAATATTAATCGAATCTCTTTTTGAAGGTATAATTACCGTAATTTATTAAATATTTTCAGTGAGCAAATTGATATGTTCTTTATATTTTCACTATATGTATATTTTAAAAATATTTTCAATAAGAAAAAACAAAAGCTTGTAAGAGAAAATATCTAGAATGAAAATTTATGGGTTTTATATGAAAAGAAATTTCAAACTAATTATTTAATAAATAGTAGGTAATAATATGGAAGAGTTAGCTGAAAAAAGGGAAGTTTTAATTTATAGATTATGAAAAATTAATGAAATTTGGAGAAAGAAATGAACTCAATGGAAAAAAAGAAGTATACAAGAAAAGAAAAAAGATTTATAGTTTGTTTTTTGTTAATGAATTTAATTGTTCTAATTGGCTCGACTCCCGATTTTGAAATATATGTAAAAAATATAGGAGTTGAAGCGGGAATGAAAATTACCGGATTTTTTTCTACAGTATTTTAGTTTTAAAATACTTGTGTAGAATAAAAATAAAATATTTAAAAAGACAAAATAGGCCTAGAATTTTCCAAGCCTATTTTTATTAGCCTAAAACTTCAGCTACATTTTTAAGCATTTCTATTATAGGTAAATCATAAGGACATCTTGGTTCACAATCACCACATTGTATACAGTCCTTAGCATTAACTTCCATACCATTGTAACGATTTAAGGCCCATTCCTTTAAGTCGTATCTGGTATAATAGCCTTCCATTAGGAAATTTGCCGGAATATCTATGCCAATGGAACAAGGTGCACAGTAACCACATCTTCTACAAAACTGTGTTCCTAATTCTTCAACATAGCCTTGCAATTCCTTTCTTTCTTCATCGGTTAAAGGCCTTGGGTTATTTCCTACACCGGCATTTTCTCTTACCTGTTCTATTGTATCCATTCCCGGTATAGCTAAAGTAATATTTTCATTTTCCATAATATATCTTAAACAAAGTTCGCCTTTGGGAATAGCACCTCCGGCTAAGGGTTTCATAATTAGTATTCCAATATTTTTTTCTTTAGCTTTTTTAAACACTTCTTCAGCTTGGTTTTCTACAATATTGTAAGGAAATTGAATTGTAGAAAATTCATTTGTGTCAACTAATTTATCTAGCAGGTCAACACTATGGCTAGTTACACCTATTTCCTTTATAATTCCCTTTTCTTTCATTTCCTTAATGGCTTTTAAAGCGCCGTTTTCAGAAAAAATTGTTTCCATGTCAGCTTCTTTACTTACATTGTGTAATTGAAAAAGATCTATATAGTCAACTTTTAAGTTTTTCATAGAAATTTCCAATTCTTCAAGTACACCATCGTAGGTTCTTTGCATGGATTTTGTTGCTATGTAAAATTTATCCCTTCCAACTACTTCCAAGGCTTGTCCTAATAATTTTTCACTGTCATTATATCCTCTTGCTGTGTCAATAAAATTTATACCTTGCTTATAGGCTTCTTCTACTATGCTTATAGCTGTATTTTGGTCAACATTTTGAATTGGAATCCCCCCAAGTCCAATTACAGAAACTTCATAACCGGTTTTACCTAATATTCTTTTCTCCATAATACCCCTCTTTATTTATACTATATTAACTATATATAATATTGTAATATATTTAAACGTATATTCCAATTTAAAGGGTTAAATTATTTTAATTTATAAAGAAAAAATCAACAATTAAATAATTTTTCCACCTATGATATAATAGTAAAGCAAGTAAATAAGGAGGTTGTTTTTTGCGACAAGCTATATATAGAGAATACAGACCAAAAACTTTTGATGAAGTTTTAGGCCAAAGTCAAGTTACAGAGGTTTTAAAGAACCAAGTAAAAAACAATTTAATAGGTCATGCTTATTTGTTTTCAGGAACTAGAGGAACCGGTAAAACAAGTTGTGCAAAAATATTTGCACGGGCTATAAACTGTTTAAATCTACAAGATGGTTCACCTTGCAATGTTTGTGAAAATTGTAGGTCTATTCTTAACGAGGAAACATTTGATATAGTTGAAATGGACGCTGCATCTAATAGAAGAATTGAAGATATTAGAGATCTAAGAGATAAGGTAATTTATCCTCCTGCTAATTTAAAATACAAGGTTTATATTATAGACGAGGCCCACATGATAACAAATGAGGGATTTAATGCCCTTTTAAAAATCATGGAAGAACCTCCAAAACATTTAGTATTTATTTTAGCTACTACGGAAATAGAAAAAATTCCGCAAACAATCCTTTCAAGATGTCAAAGATATGAATTTAAAAGATTGGATACCGAGTTTATTAAGGAAAATATTCTAAATATTACAAGGGATTTAGGAGTTGAAATTGAAGCGGAAGCTGTAAATCTTATAGCTAATGAAGCCGATGGAGCTATGAGAGATGCTTTAAGTACTTTAGATCAGGTAATTTCTTTAGGAAAAGATAAAATAACCGTTAAGGATTTGGAAGAGGATTTAGGCCTAGTTGATCAGGACAAGTTATTTAAATTAGTCGATGCTATAATTTCTAAAGATTTTTCAAATACAATAAAAGCTTTTGCAGAAACTTCTAAAGGGAAAATTATTTCTAACTTATTTAAGGATTTAACCGATCATTATAGAAATTTACTTCTAGTAAAAAATAAACTGGAAAGTAATGTAGAAGCCAGTACCATGTATATTGAAAAGTACAGAAAGCAAGCAAGTAGTATAGAAATGAATCAGATTATTGAGTCCTTGGATATATTAATGGAATTTGAAATTAAATTAAAAACTACAGAAAACCCTATTATATTAGGAGAACTCTTAGTTACAAGACTGGTGGATTATGTTAATTACAATAGTTTTAAGTCTAAAATCAACTACTTAGAAGATAGGGTTAAGGAATTAGAAGAAAAACTTTCTAACTTAAAAGTTGAAGATTTAAAATCTAATGGTAATATAGATATTGTTACTAAGAGTAATTCTGTAAAAGAGGATTTAGTAAAGGCGGAAATAATTACAGAAGAAGAAAACAGGTCAGATATTACAGAAATAGAAAATAGTAAAGTAGACAAAGAAGAAAATCCTAGTACTGAAAATGAAGAAAAAGATCTTTCTAAAGAAAATAGTGAAGATTTAGAAGAGGATGTTTTAGACAAGTACAAGGAAACAGAGTATTGGAATGAAATTGTAAACAAACTTCCTACACCAATGATGAGGAATTTTATAAATTCTTCAAGCTATAGGTTTATAGAAAAAAATCGCTTAGTAATTCTTTTTAAAACAGAAGATACAAAAATGAAATTAATTTGTTCAAATATAAATGTTTTGAAAAAAATAGTTCAAGAAGTAGTAGGTAGTGATTATGATGTGCATATAAGTTTAGAATCAAGTTATGCGGATTTAAATAACTTGAGAAAAGAAAAAAATTTAAAATTAATCCAAAATTTATTTGGTGAAGATAATATTAATATTACTTAGGAGGTATTTTTTATGGCAAGAGGTGGATATCCAAGAGGCGGAATGCCAAATATGAATAATATGATGAAGCAAATGCAAAAAATGCAAAAGCAAATGGAGGAAGCACAACAAAAACTAGAAGAAACTGAATTCACAGCAACTGCAGGTGGTGGAAGTATAGAAGTTACAGTAAACGGTAAAAAAGAGTTAGTTGCAGTAAAAATAGAAGAAGAGGTTGTTGATCCTGATGATGTTGAAATGTTACAGGATTTAATAATTGTAGCTGTTAATGACGCTTTAAATAAGGTTACAGAAACAAGTGAAAAAGAAATGGGTAAATTTACTGGAGGCATGAATATTCCAGGATTATTTTAGTAGGTGATTAAATGGCTTTATACCCAAAACCAATAGAAAATCTAATAGTTGAATTAGCAAGCTTACCTACAATTGGAAGAAAATCAGCTAAAAGACTAGCTTTTAAAATTATTGAAATGGATGATGAAAAAGTAAATAGATTGGTAGATGCTTTAATTAATGTGAAAAAAGAAATTCATCACTGTAAAATTTGTGGTAATCTAACAGATAAGGAAATATGTCATATATGCTCAGATGAAAGTAGGGACAAATCCGTTATAGTAGTTGTTGAAGATAGTTCAAGTATTATTTCTCTTGAAAAAGCAAGGGAATATAAGGGACAATACCATGTACTAAATGGACTAATCTCTCCAAGAGAAAATATTAGTCCAGAGGATTTAAATATAGAATCCCTTATTAAAAGAGTTAAAGATGGTGGTATTGATGAAGTAATTTTATCCTTATCCCCAACTGTAGATGGAGATCTTACAATTAACTTTTTATCTGAAATTATAAAGCCTTTAGGAGTAAAGGTAACAAAAATTGCCAATGGAGTTCCTATAGGTGTAAGTTTAGAATATTTTGATGAAATGTCGATTTATAAAGCATTAGAAGATAGAAGAGAAATTTAAGAAAGCATGGGAAACCATGCTTTTTTTAGAATAATAAATAATAGGAAAGTGTAAATTTTATGAATAGAGTAGGAGAAAAAAATACAATAGAAGATATAAAAAAAGGAATTGCAATATCCTTACCAGTAGGAATAGGATACATATCCATAGCAATAGCCTTTGGTTTATTAGCTAGAAATTCCGGTTTGACCTTACTTGATACCTTTTTGTTTTCAGCAATGGTCTTTGCTGGAGCATCCCAGTTTATGGCTATTGAGTTAATTGTCGCCGGTGTACCAACCTTGGGAATTGCAATATCGGTTTTTCTGCTTAATTTAAGATTACTTGTAATGGCAACATCCCTTGGAGTAAAAATGGAAAAAGTAAATAAGAAGTCAATTCCCCTAGTGGGTTTCTTACTAACAGATGAATCCTTTTCCGTCCTTTCTTTTACAAGGGAAACAATTAGTACAGCCTATGCAATTTTTGTAGAATTAATACCATATTTATTTTGGGTAGGCTTTACTGTTATAGGTTATTTAGTAGGGGACATACTTCCTGAAAAGTTGAAAATGAGTTTAGAAATAGGACTTACTGCAATGTTTATTGCCCTATTAATTCCTTCCCTTAAGAAGAATTTAAAGGGGATAGTAGTTTCTTTAATAGCTGCACTTATATATATAGCAATATTTTATTTAAATATACTTCCAACAGGATGGGATATAGTTGTTGGAATTCTTTTATCTACCTTAATAGGTTATATTTTAATTAGAAGGGGGACAATATAATGAAAAGTGAATATTTTTTACTAATAGTTCTCTGTGCTATTTTAACTAGCGGTCCTAAAATAATTACGATGACATTTTTAAAGGATAAAAAAATAAAAAAAGAAATTAAGGATTTCTTAGATATTATTCCATATACAAGTCTTGCTATATTAATTACAAGGGGATTATTAACCATGGATAAGGTGATTATGGTCCCTGCAATTATTTCTATTATAGTTTGTTTTCTAGTTTCCTATTTTAGGGAAAGTTTAGCTCAAACAATAATTGCTGGCGTTGGAACAATGTATATTTTAATAATATTACTTGGAATTTAATTAAAAAGTGTTTGTTTTTTCTATATTAATGGGTATATATTAAATAAATTGTAATAATTACATATTTGTAATTAACCTGTAACCAACAAAATAGGAGGAAAAATGAATAAAGATAAGAAAATTACAAGTAAAAATGACGTAATAGGAAAAAATCCTAAGGTTACTAATGGAGCTGGCATACCAGTAGCAAATAACCAAACAGCTATGACTGTTGGACCAAGAGGACCAATGGCTATGGAAGATGTTTGGTACATGGAGAAGATGGCACATTTCGATAGGGAAGTTATACCAGAAAGAAGAATGCACGCTAAAGGTTCAGGAGCTTTTGGAACATTTAAAGTTACAAATGATATTACAAAATATACTAAGGCAAAGATATTTTCAGAAGTAGGAAAGGAAACAGAAATATTTATTAGATTTTCTACAGTAGCAGGAGAAAGAGGAGCTGCTGATGCAGAAAGGGATATTAGAGGATATGCAATAAAATTCTATACAGAAGACGGAAACTGGGATTTAGTAGGAAATAATACTCCTGTATTCTTTATGAGAGATCCACATCATTTTATTGGATTAAACAGGGCTGTAAAGAGAGATCCTAGAACAAATTTAAGGTCAGCTAATAATAACTGGGACTTTTGGACTTCATTACCGGAAGCTCTACATCAAGTTACTATTACAATGAGTGATAGGGGAATACCAAAATCCTATAGACATATGCATGGTTTTAGTTCTCATGCCTATTCAATGATAAATGAGAAAAATGAAAGAGTATATGTAAAAATTCACATGAAAACCCAACAGGGAATTGAAAATATAACAGATGAAGAAGCGGCAGAAATAATTGGTATGGATAGGGAAAGTCATGGTAGAGATTTATACGAAGCAATAGAAAAGGGGAATTTCCCTAAATGGAAAATGTATATTCAGGTTATGACTCAGGAACAAGCTGACAATATGCCCTATAATCCATTTGACTTAACAAAGGTTTGGTACCATGGAGAATATCCATTAATAGAAGTTGGAGAATTTGAATTAAATAGAAATCCGGAAAATTATTTTGCCGATGTGGAGCAAGCAGCATTTACTCCGGCAAATGTAGTTCCAGGAATTTCATTTTCACCAGATAAAATGCTTCAAGGTAGATTGTTTGTTTATGGAGATGCTCACCGATATCGTCTAGGTGTTAATCATCATCAAATACCTGTAAACTCACCAAAACATGCAGAAAACAACCATCCTTATCATAAAGATGGACAAATGAGAGTCGATGGAAATGGTGGTTCAGAAGTTCATTATGCACCAAATAGTTATGGTAACTACGTAGAATATACTGAACATGAAGAGCCTATGCAAAAAGCCAATGGAGATATTGGAAGATGGAATTTTAGAGATGACGATGACGATTATTTCACTCAACCAGGTAAGCTATTTAGATTAATGTCTCCGGAACAGCAAAAGGTTCTTGTTGAAAATACAAGAAGAGCTATGGGAGATGCAGAGGAAAAAATAAAATTACGCCATATTGAACATTGTTTTTATGCCGATGAAAAATATGGACGTATGTTAGCAGAGGAATTGGGAATAGATGTAGATTTTTCTAAATTTGATGTAGAGGAATATAAGAAGAGAAAAAGAACAGATACTTCATATTAAATTATAAGGAGACAGAGATGTCTCCTTTTTAGTTTAGATAATAGTAAACCTATAAAAAATATTTTTTATTGTAGAAATAATTGTATATTAGAGTTATAATATCAAGAGAGGTAAGGTCAAAGATATGTTCTGAAGCTAAACCTGTGAATGTTAAATTTTTGGACACAGGTATTCTGTGTCCATTTTTATTTTTAAACTATATTAGGAGGTAGATATGGATAATAGAGTTGCAATAATTGGCATAATTATTGAAAACAAAGAAGCCAGTGCAGAAGTAAATGAAACATTACATAAATACTCAGAATATATTATTGGAAGAATGGGGATTCCAAACATTAGGGAAAGTATTAATGTAATATCGGTTATTGTAGATGCACCACAAAGTGAAATAAGTGCCTTAACTGGAAAATTAGGAATGATAAAGGATGTTAGCTGTAAGGCTGTATATTCAAAAATTTAAATAAGAAAAACAAGGGGAAATTATGAGTAATTACATACCAAGTTCTTCAAAAGCAGAAGAATTTATTAACAATGAAGAAATTTTAAAAACTATTGAATATGGTAGGGGAAATAGTAAAAATAGACAGTTAATTGAAGAAATACTTGAAAAAGCAAAAGAAGCAAAAGGTCTTAGCCATAAGGAAGCCTTTGTTCTATTATCTTGTGAATTAGAGGATTTAAATGAAGAAATTTTTAAACTTGCCAAGGAAATAAAACAAAGATTCTACGGTAATAGAATAGTTCTTTTTGCTCCTTTATACCTTTCAAATTACTGTGTTAATGGATGTACCTATTGTCCATACCATTATAAAAACAAAACTATAAGAAGAAAGAAATTAACCCAAGAGGAAATAAAGGAAGAGGTTATTGCTCTACAGGACATGGGCCACAAAAGACTTGCATTAGAAACAGGAGAAGATCCGGTAAACTGTCCTATAGAATATGTTATAGAGTCAATTAAGACTATTTACAGTGTTCATCATAAAAATGGAGATACTAGAAGGGTTAATGTAAATATTGCAGCAACAACTGTTGAAAACTATAAAAAATTAAAGTATGCAGGTATTGGAACCTACATACTATTCCAAGAAACCTACCATAAGGACAATTATGAAGAGCTTCATCCAACAGGTCCAAAACATAATTATGCCTACCATACAGAAGCCATGGATAGAGCTATGGAAGCCGGCATAGATGATGTTGGTTGTGGTGTTTTATTTGGTTTAAATAATTATGAATATGATTTTATTGGCCTTTTAATGCATGGAGAACATTTAGAGGCTAAATTCGGCGTTGGTCCTCATACTATTTCAGTACCAAGAATTAGGCCGGCTGATGATGTAAATCCCGATGAATTTACAAATTCCATTAGCGATGAAATATTTATGAAAATTGTAGCCTTAGTTAGAATTGCTGTTCCCTATACAGGAATAATTATTTCTACAAGGGAAAATGAAGAAACTCGTTCAAAGGTTTTAGAATTAGGAGTATCTCAAATAAGTGGAGGTTCAAGAACTTCAGTAGGAGGTTATGCTGAAGAGGAAAAAATAGAGGAGAATTCTGCACAATTTGAAACAAGCGATACAAGAACCTTAGATGAAGTTGTTAACTGGTTACTTGAAATGGGGCACATTCCTTCTTTCTGTACTGCTTGTTATAGGGCCGGAAGAACTGGAGATAGGTTTATGAAATTAGTAAAATCTGGGGAAATAGCTAATATTTGTCAGCCTAATGCTCTTATTACATTAAAGGAATATTTAGAGGACTATGCTTCGGAAGATACAAAAAAAGCAGGACTTAAGATAATTGAGAAAGAAATTCCTAATATTAAAAATGAAAAAACTAGGAAAATAGCTAGTGAATATTTAAGAAGTATAGAACAAGGTGAAAGAGATTTTAGGTTCTAGTATGGAAACTACAGCAAGATCCAATAGAAAATATATTGGCTTAATAGGAAGAAGAAATGTTGGTAAGTCTACAATTATTAACCTACTAACAGGACAGGAAACATCAATAGTAAGTGATTTTGCAGGTACTACAACGGACAATGTTCAAAAGAATATGGAATTACATGGTGTAGGTCCTGTAGTTTTTGTTGATACTGCAGGTTATGATGATATTGGAGAAATTGGCCAGTTAAGAGTAGAAAAAACTAAAAGGGTCTTAAATAAATTAGATATAGCCCTTTTAATTATAGAAGATGAGTTAACTGATTTTGATATAAAATGGGTTAACTTATTAAAAGAATATAAAATAGATTTTATACCTATTCTAAACAAAGATGATATATTTTCATATTCAAAAGATAAAATAAAGGAAATGGAAAATATATTAGAAAAAAATATTTTAATATTTGGTAAAAATAAAAACAAAAATATAATCATAGAAGAATTAGAAAATAAATTAGCTGTAAAAAAGGAAAAGACCATTACAGGTTCCTTGGTAAATAAAAATTCTTTAGTTATGCTTGTAATGCCTCAGGACAAAGAGGCACCTAAGGGAAGATTAATACTACCACAAGTCCAAACTATTAGGGAGTTAATAGACAAAAATGCTATAACAATAGTTGTAGATTTAGAAGAAATGGAAGAGTCCTTAAAATATTTAAACAAGGCTCCGGATTTAATTATTACCGATTCTAAGGTTTTTGAAGAGGTTTATAAACTAAAGCCGGAAAAGTCCCTACTAACTTCTTTTTCTGTACTATTTGCTGCCCTTAAAGGCGATATAGATTATTTTGTTAAGTCTGCAAATACAATAGACAAGCTTACAGATAATAGTAAAATATTAATAGCCGAAGCATGTACCCACCCTCCAATTACAGAGGACATTGGCACTGTTAGAATTCCTAACATGATTAGAAAAAAATATGGGAAAAATATTGAGTTTGATTTTGTAAGAGGGGACGATTTTCCAAAAGACCTTAGAAAATACGATTTAGTTATACATTGTGGAGCCTGTATGTTTAATGAAAAACATGTACAAAGTAGGCTTAATCAGGCTAAAAAACAAAATATTCCCTTAACTAATTATGGAGTTACAATTGCTAAAATAAAGGGTATACTAAATAAAGTAGTTTTAGCATAGTGCTTATAATTTATATTTAGGAGGAAGGTATATGATAAAAGAATTTAAAGAATTTGCCATGCGTGGAAATGTAATTGATATGGCAATTGGTGTTGTAATGGGTGGTGCCTTTGGAAAAATAGTAGATGAAATAGTTGAAATCCTAATGCGTTTTGTTGCTGCAGTAACAGGTGCTGTAAAGTTTGAAGATTTAGCAATAAAAGTTGGTGGAGTAAATATTACCTACGGTGCAGTCCTTCAACAAATAATTAGTTTCATAATTATTGCCTTTTGTATGTTTCTTGTAGTAAAGGCTATGAATAAGGTTTTAGAAATGGGAAAGAAGGAAGAAAAAGTAGAACCAACTACAAAAGAATGCCCTTATTGTTTTTCTGAAATACCAATACAGGCTACAAGATGTCCTAACTGTACTGCAGAATTTGAAGGTTATATGAATCCTGTAGAAAATAAATAAGATTTTAGCTTTGATAATATTATCAAAGCTTTTTTTACGCCTATATATGTATTGTCTACTGTCTTGTCAATGGAAGGCTATCGTGTTATACTCTTACCATTATAGAGAAAGGACCTAAGAATGAATAAAGAAAAAATAGATATTTTAAAAAAAGAAAAGAATACTGTTATTTTAGCCCACTATTATGTTGATGAAAGTATTCAGAAAATAGCGGACTATGTAGGAGATTCCTTTTATTTAGCCCAAGTAGCAACTAAATTAGAAGAAAAGAATATTATTGTTGCTGGAGTTTATTTTATGGGGGAAAGTGTTAAAATCTTAAATCCGGAAAAAAATATATATTTAGTAAACCCAAAGGCCGATTGTCCCATGGCCCATATGGTAAATATAAATACAATAGAGGAAATGAGAAATAAATATAATGACCTAGCAGTTGTCTGTTACATTAATTCAACAGCAGAAATAAAATCCCATAGTGATATTTGTGTTACATCGGCAAATGCGGTAAAAATAGTTAGGAAGTTACCTGAAAAGAATATATTTTTTATTCCTGATGGAAATTTAGCCAAGTATATTGAAAAACTTGTCCCTGAAAAAAACATAATAGCTAACAATGGATTTTGTCCAATACATAATAGAGTTTCAGCTAGGGCAGTTAATAATTTAAAAATGAAATATAAAGATGCGAAAGTATTAGCCCACCCTGAATGTAAAAAAGAAGTTTTAGATATAGCAGATTATATTGGAAGCACAAGTGGAATTATTAAAAAGGTCGGAACTTGTAATTTAAATGAATTTATTATTGTAACAGAAATTGGAATTAAATATGAACTGTTAAAAAATTATCCTAATAAGAGATTTTATTTTTTAGATAGTATGATTTGTGAAGACATGAAGTTGTTAGAATTAAAAGATTTGTTAAAGACTATGGAAAAAGGTGGAAATGAAGTTTTTGTTAGTGAGGAAGTTATAGAAAAAGCAAAAAAACCTTTAAAGAGAATGTTGAAATTAGGGGAGTAGGATTTGGAAAATATAAAAGCTAATACTGTCATAGTTGGCTCTGGTGTAGCAGGTTTAATTTGTGCCTTGACCTTGCCTTCTTCTATGAAAGTAATATTATTAACAAAACAAAAACTTGAAGATAGTAATTCCTATTTAGCACAAGGTGGAATTGCTGTAAAGAATGGTTTTGGGGACAAAGATTCCTTTATTTCAGATACTTTAAAAGCCGGTCATTACAAAAATAATTTTAAGGCAGTTGAAACCCTAGTAGAAGAATCCCCAAAAGCCATTAAAAGCTTAGAGGAACTTGGAGTGAAGTTTGAAAGTGAAGAAGGGGACTATTCTTATACAAGAGAAGGGGGGCATAGTAAAAATCGTATTTTATATTGTGGAGATTTTACCGGAAAAGCTATAATGAATGCTTTAATAGCCCAAGTTAAAGAAAGGAAAAACATAAGGATTCTTGAAGACTGTACTATGGAAGATCTTTTAGTTAAAAATGGCGTTTGTTATGGTGTATATGGAGTAGCAAATAATAAGGGTTTATTTATTAATGGAAAATCCACAGTTATAGCAAGTGGAGGAATAGGTGGAATTTATAACAATACTACTAATTACAAACATATTCAAGGAGATGGAGTAGCACTAGCCTTAAAACATAATATAAAGCTTAAGGACTTGTCCTATATTCAAATACATCCAACAGCCTTATATGAAAATACAAGAAAAAGAAGATTTTTAATTTCTGAATCTGTTCGAGGTGAAGGGGCAATTTTACTTAATAAAAACAAGGACAGATTTATTGATGAACTAAAACCTAGGGATATTGTTTCAAAAGCTATTATTAGGGAAATGGAAAAGGACAAAGTGGAATTTCAATGGCTTAGAATGAATTTAATAGAAAAGGATATAAGGACAAGGTTTCCGAAAATATACGAATATTTGAGAAAAATTGGACTTAATCCATATATTGATGATATACCAATAGTTCCGGCCCAACATTATACTATGGGAGGAATTGAGGTAAATTTAAATGGGGAAACATCTATGCCAGGATTATTTGCAATTGGAGAAGCCTCCTGTACCGGAGTTCATGGAAAAAATAGATTAGCCAGTAATTCTTTATTAGAATCTGTTGTTTTTTCTAAAAAAACTGCAGATTTTATAAAAAACATTACCAAGGAAGAAGTTAATATTAATGACTTTCAAATAGGAGTTTCTAATTTGGAAAAGAAAAAAGATATAATAAAGGAAGGAATAAAAAATGATGAATTTACCAAAATTAAATTACTTAACAATAGATAAAATATTACTAGAAGCCTTAAGGGAGGACATACCAATTGAAGATATTTCTACAAATGCAATTATTTCAGAGGAATCTATAGGTCAGGTAAGCCTATATGCAAAAGAAGATGGAATAATTGCAGGACTTAATATTTTTGAAAGAATATTTAAGCTTTTAGATTTTAATACTAATATTACATATTATTACAAGGATGGAGATAAAATTACTAAAGGGAAGGAAATTGCCTTAATAGAAGGAAAAGTAAGAACCTTATTAACTGGTGAGAGAGTTGCCTTAAATTATTTACAAAGACTTAGCGGTATTGCCAGCTATACTAGAAAAATGGTAGAATCTTTAAATAATAAGAGTATAAAAATAGTAGACACTAGAAAAACTACACCAAATATGAGAATTTTAGAAAAATACGCAACTAAAGTTGGTGGCGGCTATAACCATAGAAATAATTTATCCGATGGAATTTTATTGAAGGATAATCATATTGCAGCAGCAGGCTCAATAAAGAATGCTGTGGAAAAAGCCAAAAAATATTCGTCGTTTATTAATAAAATAGAGCTAGAAGTAGAGAATTTAGAAATGGTAAAAGAAGCATTAGAAGCTAAAGCTGATATAATAATGTTAGATAATATGTCAATTGACAATATAGAAAGGGCAGTGAAATTAATTAATAATCAAGCGGAAATAGAATGTTCGGGAAATATTACCTTAGAAAATATAAAGGACTATAGTAACTTAGAAATTGATTATATTTCTACAGGAGCACCGACTCATTCTTCAAAGGCATTGGATTTATCAATGAAAGATTTAAGGGTATTAAAATGAGTGAAACTACAGACAGAAGAAAAGAAATAATAAATATATTAAAAAATAGCAGTGATTTAGTATCAGGAACGAAACTGGCAAATAAACTTGGAGTGTCTAGGCAGGTTATTGTTCAAGATATTGCCATATTAAAGGCAGAAGGTCATACTATATTTTCTACCAACAGAGGATACAGACTGGAAAATAAAGATAAGTATAAAAAAATTATTAAGGTATCCCATAAAGATGAGGATATAGAAAGAGAATTAAATGCAATAGTTGATCTAGGTGGCGAAATAAGGGATGTTTTCGTAAATCATAAGGTCTATGGTGCTATAAAAGTGGATATGAATATAAAATCCAGAAGAGATGTTAAGAAATTTCTTTCAGAAATAAAATCTGGCATTAGTCAGCCATTAAAAAATTTAACGGAAAATTATCATTACCATACAATAGTAGCTGATGAAAAAGAAATCTTAGATGAAGTTGAAAAAGAGCTGGATAAGTTAGGATTTTTAGAAAAATCCTCAAAATATAATACAAATAATTAAAATACATTTCTAAAAAAATTAGAAATGTATTTTTTTATAGATAGTCCTTGACAAAAATAGAACAAACATGTACGTTATTTATAGAAATAAATTTAAATATATTTAAAATGCTAATATATATTTTATCTTATTTTCTTTAATAATTGGAGGTAAAAATATGAACTATGTTGGAATAGATATTGGTTCAACAGCTAGTAAGGTAGTTATATTAGATGAAGGCAAAGAGTCTATTATTCATAAAAAAGTAATGCCAAGTGGTTGGAATAGTAAGGAAACTAGTGAAATTATAAAAAACTGGATAGGGGAATTAGGTTTTAATAGAAATGATATAAGTATAGTTGCTACAGGTTATGGTAGGGTAAGTGTTCCCTATGCAGATAAGACCATTACAGAAATTACCTGTCATGGGAAAGGTGCAAATTTCTTAAGAGAGGGAGATATGACCGTAATTGATATAGGTGGTCAAGATACAAAAATCATTCAAATAAAAAATGGGCAGGTTATGGATTTTATTATGAATGACAAATGCTCAGCAGGAACAGGGAAATTCTTAGAAATAATGGCAAATAGATTGGGATTAACCTTAGAAGAAATGTTCGATTATGCAGAGGAAGGGACAGAAATAAAAATATCTTCAACCTGTACGGTTTTTGCTGAATCAGAAGTAATATCCCTAATGGGAAAAGGTACATCTAGACAGGATATAGCAGCAGGTGTTGTTAACTCAATATGTGCAAAAGTTGTATCACTAGCTAATAGAAAACCATCAAGGGAACAATATTTTTTAACAGGTGGATTTAGTGACAGCAAGTATATGATAGATGAACTAACAAAAAGATTGGGAACTCAGGTTTATACAGATGAAGATGCTAGGTTTGCCGGTGCTATTGGAGCAGGTCTTTTAGCATGAAGGAAAAATTAAAGAAGTTAGAAAATGAATTATTGGAATTAAGGAAAACAGCCTTTGTTGACTGTATTATGAAGAAAATGGAAAAAGACAATATTGTTGGAGTATTTGGAGAAAATATAGATGAAGGATTACTATATGGCTATGGTTTAATCCCAATACCTATTATTGGCTTAGACTCATATATTTTTGACTATGGATATACTGAAGGCTGTGACCCTATAAGGTCGACAATGGTGTACTTGGAAACTGAAAAATGCCCCTTACTCTTTTCATCGAAGATGTATATTCTAGACGGCTCCTGTCCTAAAATAGAGGAAGAATTTTTAAGGAGAACAGAAAAAACCGTCTACAAGTATAATTCGAAAAAAGATTTGGATTCTCTTATAAAAAAAGAATACGGTTTTGAATTTTCAAAAAAAAGGTTTAATGAGGCTGAGAAATATTTAAAGGAAATTAAAAGTATTTTAGAAGAAGTTGAAGAAAGTGATTTTCCAAGTAAAGAATTTTTTCTCCTGTCCTTTTATACAAAATATATTATAGATTTAAAAAAACGAAAAGAATTTATAGAAAGGGTAGTTGAAAAGTTTTCTTTTAAAAAGGCTGACAAAAGAAAAGAAATTATAGCTATGTGTCCAGGAGGAATAATTAACAATATTAATTCTAACTTAGAAGAAAATCATTATAAAATAGTGCAAAATAATAAAAATGCCGATATTACATGTTGTAGATGTATATATAATGCTCCAACATGTTTTAATTATACAAGGGGGGGAAAGTAATGACAGATAATCATTTAATGTGGGAAAATTTAGGAATGGATGTAAAAACTCATGATATTTTATGTGAGGTTTTACCACAGGCCTTTGGAGATGTTTACTTAACACAGGAAAACCGTCCAAATGGTATGGATTACTTTAATATGGTAGTAGGGGATATTCATGGAATAAGACCGGCAGAATTAATAAAACTCCAAGAGGAGGAAGGAAAAAAAGTAGTAGGTACTTTTTGTATTCATGTTCCAGATGAAGTAGTATTTGCAGCAGGTGGAATATCAACAGGTTTATGTAGTGGTTCACAATTTTGGGTACCGGGAGGAGAAAAAGTATTACCAACGGCAACTTGCCCTTTAATAAAGGCTTCCTTAGGGGCTCATTTTGACAAAACCTGTCCTTTCTTTAGAATTTGTGATTTATTCGTTGGTGAAACAACCTGTGATGGAAAGAAAAAGGCTTGGGAAATTCTATCAGAAGATACAGAAATGTATATAATGGATATACCTCAAATGAAACGTCCACAAGATTTTAAAAAATGGGAAGAAGAAATTAGAAATTACATAGGAAAAATAGAAGAGATTACAGGAAATAAAGTAACAGAAGAAAGTTTAAAAGATTCAATAGTAATGTTAAACAATAAGAGAAAAGCGTTACAAAGACTTAATAACTTTAGAAAACTGGACAATATTCCAATAAGCGGTAGAGATGTTTTACTAATTCACCAAATAGCTTTTTATGATGACCCAACTAGATTTACAGAAATGGTAAATAAACTATGTGATGAATTAGAAAAGAGGAAGGAAGAAAAGGTTTCGGTATTTGAAAAGGGAACTAAAAGAATACTACTTACAGGAACACCACTTTCTATTCCAAATTGGAAACTACATCAAATAATTGAAAACAGTGGAGGAGCTGTAGTTTGTGAAGAAATGTGTACAGGAATAAGATATTGTGAAGCCTTAGTAGATGAATCTGGCGAAAATATAGATGAAATGGTAGAGAATTTAGCAGAAAGATACTTAGGACATATTAACTGTGCTTGCTTTACTCCAAATAAGTCTAGAATAGATGATATTATTCGTCTAGCAAAAGAATATAAGGCAGATGGAGTAATAGATGTAAATTTAAAATTCTGTAATATTTATGATACAGAAGGATATTTCGTTGAAAAAGCTATGGCTGAAGAAGGAATACCTTGTATTGGCATAGAAACGGATTATACAGATGAGGATGCAGAGCAATTAAAGACAAGAATAGGTGCCTTTATTGAAATGTTAAACTAGAGGAAGTTATGAGTAATAGGAAATATTATGTATTTATGCCAAAAGCTGCCGATGCTATGGCCTTACTTCAAAATATTAAGGAAAAAGGAGTAGAGTCTACACTTGTTCCTACACCAAGGGAAGCAGACCACTGCTGTGGAGTAAGTATTCTTTACTATAATCCCTTAGACAAAGAAAAAATAAGGTCTATTGCCCTAGAAGAAGAAATTTCCATAGATGGCTTTTGGGATATGGAAAACAAAGACAATCCTAATAGGAATAGATTTTTGTAAAAATAATATTATATTTTTTCGAATAAGATATTTATTTTGAAATATTTTATTTGAAATAAACACAAATACTAGACGATCATTAACAGCTATTTGTTAATGATCATCTAATATTTAAATATAATTTGTTTTGTAAATTGGAGGTGAGAAATGATAAAAATAGAAAAGTTAAAAAAACATTATGGAGAACTCAAGGTTTTAGAAAATATTAACTTAAAAATAGATAGGGGTAAAATTTATGGAATAGCAGGCAGAAGTGGGGCTGGCAAATCTACCTTATTAAGATGTATAAATAAACTTGAAAATTATGATTCAGGTTCTATTAAAATAGATGGGGTTGAAGTTGAATTATTATCAGATGAAGAAATCAGATTATTAAGGAAGGAAATTGGAATGATTTTTCAAAATTTTCCATTAATTTCAAGAGCCACTGTTTATGAAAATGTTGCTTTACCAATGACTTTATGGAAATGTGATAAGAAATATATTGAAAAGCGTGTTAAAAAACTTTTGGAGTTAGTACAAATTCCGGAAAAATGTAATAATAAGGCACGTGAATTATCAGGAGGACAAAAGCAGAGAGTTTCTATAGCAAGGGCCTTAGCCATGGAACCTAAAATACTATTATCAGATGAATCTACCTCAGCCTTAGATCCCAGTAGTACAGATTCTATAGTTTCCCTATTAAAAGATATAAATGAGGAATTGAATATAACTATTGTTGTAGTAAGTCATGAGATGGATGTGATGCAAAACTTATGTGATGAGATGGCAATAATTGAAAATGGAGTAATAAAAACATTAGGGAAAGTAGAAGATGTTTTTATAGAAAAATCACCTGCCTTATTACGACTTTTAGGCAATGAAAATATAAGAGAATTTGCAGAAGAAAAAAATGTCTTAGAAATTTTTTATGATATTGAGGGCACAAATGCAACTTTATTTAGCGAAATGGCAAAGGATATTAATGTTGACTTTAAGTTGTTAAGAAATGAAAGCATGAATCTTAAAAATAGCAAATTAGATACAGCATTAATTAGTGTATCTAATAATGAGTTGGAAAAAATTAAAGAATATCTTGTAAAAAGAGAAGTAAGGTACAGGCAATATTAAAAGGAATTGATGCATACATGAATAATGAAATGTTAGTTTATTGGAAAAAGTTAATAGCACCATCTATTTTGGAGACTGTTCAGATTGTGTTTTTTACAGTACTTATAGGATTTGTTTTTGGTTTTTTTCTAGCGGTATTATTAACATTATATGGTCCAACAGGATTAAATTACAAGAAAAAGATGTATACAATTTTAAGTTTTATAATAAATAGCATAAGGTCGTTTCCAATATTGATACTTATAGTATCTATAGCACCTTTAACACGTTTAATACTAGGAACAACAATAGGAACTAAGGCTATTATTTTACCGTTATCAATAGCCGCAACAGCATTTATCTCAAGGTTATTAGAGAATAGTTTTATTCAAGTTGATAGGCAATTAATTGAGGCCGCTAGATCATTGGGGGCTACGGACTTACAGATAATAAGAAGAGTGATTCTAAAAGAATGTACACCATCAATAATTTCAATATTAACTCTAACTACTGTTAATTATATAGCTGCGACAACTATAGCAGGAGCTGTAGGAGGCGGTGGAATAGGTGCAATAGCTTTAACATATGGATATCAAAGTTTTAATAATACAATATTATATATGGGAGTTTTTATTTTATTATTATTAGTTAATATAATTCAATATTTTGGAGAATGGTTATATAAGAAAGTATTATAATATTTTAAGATATGAAATAGAAGGGATTTGTATGAATAAAATAAGTTATGGAAAATGGATTAATACATTATTAGACCTTGATAGAGGGCCGGTGGGAGTAAAGTTTTTATTATCAAAAGAAGACTATCAAGCTTTAGAAGTTAAGGAGCCAAGTCGAAGAATATCGTACTGTTCTTTAGTTAGTAAATCATCTGCAGGAGAAGCTTATAAATTTCATAAAGGTCATATGGCATGTAGTGGAGGCTCAACAGCACTCGGATTGGAAAAACCTACAGAAGAAATGATTTCGGGAGAACGGAGATTATCTCAGGGAGCATACAATGATTTAGAAGTCTGTAGGAAGGTTTCTAGTAATATGAAGTATTGTCAACATGATATATATGGGGCCTCGGTTATGCCTCTAGAAAAGTATAATACTTTTTCGGATTTTACTCCAGATGTTATTATATTTATTTGCAACCCATTTACTGCAATGAGAATTATACAAAGTTATGCATATAAAAGAGGACATGCTAGTAATATATGTGTTTCTGGAATGCAAGCTATTTGTCAAGAAAGTACTTCGTTACCATATATAAATAATCAATTGAATATATCGTTAATGTGTTCAGGAACTAGACTATTGGCTAAGTGGGAAAATGATGAAATGGCAATAGGAATTCCTTACAACATGTTAGGAGACATTGTAGAAGGTTTAAGAAAAACTGTAAATCCATTAGAAAGAAATCCAAGGAAGAGAATAATAGAAAAAAAGCTTAAACAGGAAAATATTAGTACCGAGATAGAAATAATCTTTAATAAAAATTATGATGACAAATGTTATATAGGAGGAAATATAGGAGAGGCTCCTGGAAAATAAATTTAATAAAAAAGTAGAGGGATAAGATGAAGATATCAAGGAAAATGATAGTTGCTATATTAAGTATTTTGGCATTGGGGATTGTAGTTATAGGATGTTCAAAGGATAATTCTAAAGAAATAGAATCAGGAATAAGTAAAAAGACCATAAGTATTGGATGTATGCCATTAAACAAAGATGCTGTAGAAGCATTGACTGATTTTATGGGGGAAAAAGGATACGAAATAGATATTAGAATTTTTGATGGTAATAATTTACCGGCTGAAGCTTTAGCTGCTAATGAAATAGACTGCTTATTATTAAATCATTTACCATGGATAAAAACATTTAATGCACAACATGATTCCGAATTGACATTGGTAGATGGATTTAGTTATGCTTCAGAACTGGGTATATATTCCGAAAAGCATTCATCGATAGAAGAGATTCCGGAAAATGGTATAATAATTATATCAAATGATCCTACAAACATAGATAGATCATTAACGTTTTTAGAACAGTTAGGGTTAATTAAATTAGGTGAAAAAAATGGGGAGTTTTATTCTATTTTGGATATAGTTGAAAACCTAAAAAATATTGAATTTAGAGAAGTTGAAACTACAAGTACAGCTGGTTCTTATAAGGATGTAGATGCAAGTGTAAGTTTTACAAGTGTAATGAAAAATGCCGGTATTGATGCTCAGGGATATATTGAAGAAGATGGAAAATCTAAAGATTTTCCAGTAGGTTTTGTAGTGAATAAAGGTAATGAAGAAACAAAATGGGCTAAAGACTTAGTTGAAGTTGCACAAAAAGAAGAGTATAAAAATAGATTTGATAATATTTTTGAAGGAGCATATGTAATACTTGAAAACAAATAGAAATAGATTTTTATAAAAATATTAAAAAAGATGGTTTGAACTGGTGTTTGAACCGTCTTTTTTTATTGATAAAACACTTCAATGGGTAAATATGTAATAGGTATAGGCAATTAAAGGAGTCTCGAGAAAATAAGTAGGAGATTTTCATTTTCCTTCACCAACACCATAAATTATAATACCGGGTAGGGTTAATTAAATATAGATGGTTTTAATAAAAATATAATCCCTAAGTTACCTTAGAACTTAGGGATTTTTTATAAGTTTAATTACTTAAAGATATTTTTCTTAAATTCTTTTATTGAGTCTATAACGGAAAGGGAATTATTTTCTAATTTGTCGTAGTCAATGTCATAATTATATCTTATAATAGCTGCTGAAATCTCTCCTGCTAGTATAATGCTCATAACCATGTAGTACATCCAAATAAATAAAATCATAACTCCTACTAAGGGACCATAAATAGAGGACATTTTTGAAAAATTGTTAATGTAGAAGGTATAGGCTAGGGTTACTATAATAACACTAACAGTGGCAATAAATCCCCCAATTAAACATGGTATAAAGGGAGGCAGGTCCGAAAAGGAAAAAGTAGGACCAAACATATACATAAAAGAAAAAGAAATAACCATTAAGATAAAGGGAACTATTATTCTGGAAAAATTAAATATAATTTTGTAGACTATTTCTATTTCAATTTTAAAAAAATCTATTATTGTATTTATTATAATATCACCAAAAACCAAGCCTAGGAGTAACACTACAATAATCAACACTAGGATTACCGTAAAAATAATAGCCTTTACTTGGGTTGCTAAAAAAGTAGTAGTACCTTCTTTATCGAAGGCCATGTTTAAAGATTTTATTAAAGCCTTCATCCCTCTTGAAGAAGTCCATAAGGCAATTAAAATACCTACTGATAAAATACCGGTACTTCTTTGTGAAAGTATGAATCTTAATACGGAAATACCAATATCGGCAATATCCTTAGGAAAGGTATTTATATAGCTTTCAATTACATTCATCTGACTTGATGCAAAATATAGTATTACATTTATTGCAATAACAAGAAAGGGAACTAAGGCAACTATTAAATTGTAGGTAGTTTGTGAAGTTAACATAGTAATATTATCTTTTTTTATATGATTAAATAAATCCTTGAGGAATAATTTAAAATCAAATTTTATATTTTTCTTTTTTACATACATAATATCAACTCGTTATATTAGTTTCCTAAATTTTTTTCGAAATTACTTATATTGGTTCTTAGTTTAAAAAAAGTTTCCAATAGCTCTGTTAAATAATAATTAAAGGCCATATAGTATTCCTCGTCCTTACAAGTAGGTATAACAACTAGACTATTACCAAAATATTTTTGAATTAATTCAAGATTTTCCTGACTTACATTAGGAATATTTTCAGTGTCGGCTATTTGAGTTATTAATCCAAAGGCAGAGTAAAAATCATAGTTTATAGTAGAAATATCCGAAATCTTAATTTCCCTATTCATAAAAAGTTTTTTATCGTTTTTAATTGATTTTAATTCTGTATTAATTTCGTTTATATCATCAATTAAATTTTCAACCTTAATATTTGGCGAGCTTGCCAATAGAAGTTGAAAGGAATTTTCAAATTCCTCTAAGGATTTTTTATATGTGTTTAAAAGGAAATTCGGTCTACTAGGTGGTGCTATAAAATAATTAATTAAAAAACCAATTACCAAGCCTATTGCTGTATCTGTTACTCTAAAAAATGAATACATTATATAGTTAGGGTCTGTTGCTAAACGTGGTTTATATAACATAATAACAACAAAAACTATACAAGAAAGGGAAATTGATTTTTTCCAATTAAAAAAGTTACATACATTAATAATAAAAATAATTCCAAAGAACATAGCTATCATACTCTTTATTCCAAAATATTGGAATAAAACTGCAAGGGCCGCTCCCATAATAGTAGATATCATTCTATTAACACTAACTTTATAAGAATCAAAAACTGATGAAGTCATAGAAACTACTGCAGAAATTCCTGCTAATATAGGGTTATTCATTCCTAGAAGTTCAGCAATATAAATAGATAAAGTTGTAGCTACAGCAGTTTTTAAAGTCCGTAGTCCAAAAATATGCTTCAAAAAATTTTTGAATTTACTCATTATTTTCACCTCGTATATAATATTATATTATATATGTGAAAAATACTAGAACGGATACAATAAATATTCGTAATATTAAAAATAAAATTATAAAAATTCGTATGAAATAATTTGAAATAGGAAAATAAAAAAGTTATCAATATACTAATTAACAATAGGATACTAGTAAAAATAGGTTTTCCACAAAGTTATCCACATTATCCACAATTTTTAATCCACAATTGTGAATAACTTTCATAATGTATATTTATATCCTCTAATATTTTTTAAACAATAAACTTAATATAATTATACAATTGTGAATTATATTTTCTAGAATAAGTTACAAACTATATTTATTTGACAAAATATCGACTAAATCTTAAATTACTTTATATAGATATTATTATTGGATATAATATAAAATAAGAAAAGAGTTAAGTATATTGTAGTATTGTAGTTTCTATTTTAAATATTGGGTATAATTTAATATATAGGAAAGAAATAGTTCTTATATAAAAAATAAAGAAACTATTTTATTATAGGAGGTATATGTATGAAATTCAATCATATGGGAAAAAATTACAAATTAAGTGACAGTTTGAAAGAAGTATCAGAAAAAAAACTAAGTAGGCTAGACAAATATTTTACAGAGGATGTTGAATGTAAAGTAACTTATAGCCAAGAAAAGAATTTAAGAAAAGTTGAAGTTACAATACTAATGCCAGGAACAGTTATAAGAGCAGAAGAATCAACAGATGATATGTATACTTCTATAGACAGAGTAATTGATTCATTGGTTTCTCAAATTAGAAAGTACAAGACAAAACTACAAAAAAGACTAAACAATGGTAAGACTATTAGATTTGAAAATATACCGGAACTTGAAGACCATGAAGAGGATACTTCTAAAATAGTAAAGGTAAAATCTTTTGGAGTAAAACCAATGAATGCTGAAGAAGCAATATTACAAATGGAATTAGTAGGACATAATTTTTACGTTTTCCTAGATGGTGATACAGATTTAGTAAAAGTTGTATATAAAAGAAAAGACGGAAATTATGGACTTTTAGAGCCAGCGTTTTAATTTATTAATATAAATCTAAGGAATCAACTTAGTTGATTCCTTAATTATTATGGGGTTATATAGGGGTTATTATGGAAATAAATAAATATATTGATCATACATTACTTAAACCGGATGCAACAATAGAGCAAATAAAAAAATTATGTTACGAAGCTAAAGAATATGATTTTAAATCTGTTTGTGTTAATGGATATTATGCAAGAACTGTAACGGAATTACTTCAAGGTTCAGATGTTAGAACCTGTGTAGTAGTTGGTTTCCCATTAGGTGCTTCAATTTCAGAAATAAAGGCCTTAGAGGCAGAGAGGGCAATTGAAGATGGTGCTTCAGAAATAGATATGGTTATTAATATTTCTGCCTTAAAGAATAAGGATTATGACTATGTTCAAAGGGATATTGAAAAGGTATTAGAAGCTACTGATGATGCTGCAATTCTTAAGGTAATAATAGAAACGGGACTTTTAACAGAGGAAGAAAAAATTAAAGCCTGTGAAATTGCCTTGAAATCCGGGGCTGATTTTGTAAAAACATCAACAGGATTTGGAAATGGTGGAGCAACAGTAGAGGATGTAGCCTTAATGAAAAAAGTCGTAGGAAATAAGGCTGAAGTTAAAGCTAGTGGGGGAATAAGAACTAAGGAAGATGCTTTAAAGATGATTGAAGCAGGTGCAACAAGAATTGGAGCTTCCAATGGTGTAAAAATTGTTAGTGATTAATTCTAAATATTAAATAAATATAAATTTTCTATACGCTCAAATGGGCGTATTTTTTATTAGGGAAAATAATTCCAATAGAATTTTATAATATGTATTTTATTACTTAATTCAGAGAATATATATTTTGTTAAATATTAGTATAAAATTTCATGAAAATGTTTTTTTTCTTAGAATTTGGTTATAATATAATAGAGGGAAAATAATCACATAGATAGGAGGAAACAAAATGGCAAAAGTGTTAATTACTAGTGATTTAGAAGAAAAGTATATTCATCAAATTGAAATACAAGGTCATGAAATAATAAACAAAAAGGTAGATGAAAACGAATTATTAGAATATGTAAAAGAAGTAGACTGTATGGTAGTAGGATACGATACACAAATTACTAAAAAAGTTATAGATGCAGCAGTTGCAGCAAAGAAACTTAAATTTATAGTTAGAGCTGGAGCGATTTTAGATAATATAGATATGGAATATGCAAAGTCCAAAAGATTAAGGGTTTATAGTACTCCTTCAGGAACTACAAATGCTGTTGCTGAAATGGTAATAGGTCAAATGATTACAATTTCAAGAAATATTCACATGACAAATATAAATATGCGTAAAGGTGAATGGGATAGGGAAAAATATTATGGTACAGAAATTTCCAGAAAAACCTTAGGCTTAATAGGTTTTGGAAGAATTTCCAGAGCAATAGCTGAAAAGGCTAAATCCCTTAGTATGAGGGTTATTTATTATGATAAATATTCAAAAACTGAATTATACGGATTTGAGCCAGTAACAATGGAAAAATTATTAAAGGAATCAGATTATATTTCCGTCCATATTCCTGGTGGGAAAGAGAATTATCATGTAATTAATAAGGAAACCTTTGATTTAATGAAGGATGGAGTTTATTTTATAAATTACTCTAATTGTGGAGTAGTTGATGACAAAGCTTTACTTGATGCTATTGATAGTGGAAAAGTAAAAGCAGCTGCTCTTGATGTATTTGAGGAAGAACCGGTTAAAGATGAAAGAATATTAAATAATCCTAAAATTTCCTTAACTCCTCATATTGGTTCTTTAACAGCAGAGGCTGATTTAAGAATTGGACAAGATGTAGTAAAATATGTAACTGAAAATTTATAGTATTTGAAATAAGCTATGGAAGAAACATAGCTTATTTTTTTATGGGTTTTATGTTAATATAAATAAAAATTATATTTTATCGTTCAATATAAAAATAAACTATATCTAGCAATATTAAAACAGTATAGTATAAAACATTCAAATTTTTAATCAATATGTTAATATAATATCTAAAGAAGATACTATTAAGAAATAATTTTTTAAATTAGTACTTTATATCAATGTTTTAGTCATTATGGTATAATACGTTAATATAATAAATTATTTTATGGGAGGAAATATGGAAAAGCCAATAGTTGTTAAATTTGGGGGAAGTAGTTTAGCTAATAGTGAACAATTTAAAAAGGTTAAGAATATAGTAGAAGGCGATAGTAGAAGAAGATTCGTTGTTCCTTCTGCTCCGGGGAAATCTTATCCTGATGATACTAAAGTAACGGATTTATTGTATATTTTAGAGGATTTATTTAAGTTGGAACAAGATTATTCAAAGGTTTTGGAAAATATTAAGACGGTTTATAACGGTATTGCAGAAGGTATTGGTTTGACTATAGATTTAGACCCATATTTTGATGAAATACTTAAAGAATTAGGAGATGGAGCTTCTAAAGAATTTATTGCTAGTCGTGGAGAATACTTAAATGGAATATTATTATCAAAATATTTAAATTATGACTTTATAGATCCAAAGGAAATTATATTTTTTGACACAAAGGGAAATTTTGATGCTGAAATGACCTATACAATAGGTGCAAAAAGACTAGATGGAGTTGAAAGAGCAGTAATTCCTGGTTTTTATGGGGCCTTACCAAATGGAAAGGTAAAAACCTTTAGTAGAGGTGGTTCAGACTTAACTGGTTCAATAATTTCTAGAATCGTAGGAGCATCACTATATGAAAACTGGACAGATGTTTCGGGATTTTTAATAGCAGATCCAAGAATTGTTCATAAACCAAAGGGAATTTCGAAAATTTCATATAAAGAGTTAAGGGAGTTGTCTTATATGGGAGCGTCAATATTACATGATGAAGCTATATTTCCAGTTACTTCAGAAGGAATACCTATTAACATAAAGAATACAAATGCTCCAGAAGATCCTGGTACACTAATTGTAGACGAGGAAAGCTTAGGAGAGGATTCAACCTGGATAACAGGAATAGCAGGAAGAAAGAATTTTACAGTTATTTATATTGAAAAAGTTAAATTAAATCAAGATAAGGGATTTCATAGAAAACTTATGTCAATTTTAGAATCATATGATATTTATTTAGAACATATGCCTTCTTCTATTGATTCCATTTCTTTAATTATAAATGATAATGTTGAAGAACCAATGGTTAAAGATATTATTCAAGATATAAAAATTATTTGCAAACCTGATTCAATAGGCTATACTAAAAATATTTCTTTAATTACTGTAGTTGGTCATGGTATGAAAAATACCTCCGGTACTTCTGCTACTTTATTTACAGGACTTGCTAAGGCAGATATAAATGTGAAACTTATAATTCAAGGTTCAAGTGAGGTAAATATTATAGTTGGAATATCAGATAGTGATTATGAAAATGCCATAAGGGCTGTTTATGATACTTTTATGAACGGTGACAAGGAATGGTAAAATGTACAGTTTATTAGCAATGATTCTTATATTTATAGTGGCAGTTACTTTAATTACAGTATTTGCTTCTGTAATTAGTCTTTTGTTTAAAATAGCAATAATAATTGTAGCTGCAGCTATAATCTACAGGATATACCTAAACTATAAAATGAATAAATAAAGGTCGAATTCTAAAGGAGTTCGACTTTTTTATTTAAGTATTTTTTAATAAAAAAATTATATTATATAATACATAGGGTAATTAATTATTTTTAAGTAATAAGTTCATAATATTTTAAAGAAATAAAAAAAATATTGATTTAATAAATAGAAATCTAAGAAAATATTAAGATTTATAAAAAGCTGTTTAAAAAGAGCTTTTAATTTGTATATGTAGGGAATAAGTGATAAAATAAACAATGAAAAAATATGAGGTGAAATATGGGATTTTTTGACAAATTATTTGGTGGCAACAATAAGGAAATAAAAAAAGTAGACCCTATTGTTGACAAAATTGAAGCATTAGATACGGAAATATCTAATTTAACAGATGAAGAATTAAAAAATAAAACACAGGAATTTAAAGATAGATTAAAAAATGGAGAAACTTTAGATGACTTATTGCCGGAAGCCTATGCAGTTGTAAGGGAAGCTTCTTGGAGAGTTTTGGGAATGAAACAATATAGAGTTCAGCTAATAGGTGGTGTGATTTTACATCAAGGTAGAATTGCTGAAATGAAAACAGGTGAAGGTAAAACTTTAGTTGCAACTTTACCTGCTTATTTAAATGCCCTTACAGGAGAAGGAGTTCATATAGTAACAGTAAATGATTACCTTGCAAAGCGTGATATGGAGTGGATGGGAAAAGTCCATCAATTTTTAGGGCTATCAGTTGGATGTATTACTTATGAACTGGATAATGAACAAAGGAAGGTAAACTATGCTTGTGATATAACCTATGGTACTAACAATCAATTTGGCTTTGATTACCTAAGGGACAACATGGTTATTTATAAGGAAGACCAGGTACAAAGGGGATTAAACTACGCTATTGTCGATGAGGTTGACTCTATCTTAGTCGATGAGGCAAGAACCCCTCTTATTATTTCCGGAAAAGGTGATGAATCTACAGATCTTTATGTTAGAGCAGACAGATTTGTAAGAACCTTACAAGGTAGAATTATTGACCCTAATGAAGAAAAACCAGATATCTTTGACAGGGAAATTAAAGAAGAAACCGTTGACTTTGTTGTAGACGAAAAGAAAAAGACAGCAAGTCTTACAGAAAAAGGTACAGCAAAGGCAGAAAAATATTTTGGCTTGGAAAACTTATCGGATCTTTCCAACATGGAAATAGCCCATCATATAAATCAAGCTTTAAAAGCTCATAATACTATGCATTTAGATATTGATTATGTTCTAAAAGATGGGGAGATTTTAATTGTAGACGAATTTACCGGCCGTATTATGCAAGGTAGAAGATACTCCGATGGACTACACCAAGCAATAGAGGCTAAGGAAGGTGTAACAGTACAGTCTGAATCAAAAACCCTTGCAACAATTACCTTCCAAAATTATTTTAGAATGTATAATAAAATTGCCGGTATGACAGGTACTGCCAAAACAGAAGAAGATGAATTTAGCGAAATCTACAATATGGATGTTGTTGAAATACCTACTAACAAACCTATTGCAAGAAAAGACTTTGAAGATAGAATTTATATAAATGAAAAAGCTAAATATGATGCAATTGTTAAAGAAATAAAGGAAATTCATGAAACAGGACAGCCTATTCTTGTAGGTACAGTTACAATAGAGGTTTCCGAGTTAATTTCTAAAATGCTTAAAAAAGAGAGAATTCCTCATGATGTATTAAATGCTAAACATCATGAAAGAGAGGCAGAAATTGTTGCTCAAGCAGGAACATATGGCAAAGTAACAATAGCAACAAATATGGCTGGTAGGGGTACAGATATTGTTTTAGGTGGTAACCCTGAATTTATGGCCAAACATGATATGAAAAAACAAGGTTATGCCGATTATATAATAGATAGTCTTGATAGTTTTATAGAAACAGACGATGAGGAAATTATGGCAGCAAGAGCTGTTTATAATAAGCTTCATGAAAAATATAAAATCCAAACAGATGAAAATGAAGAAAAGGTACTAGCAGCTGGTGGCTTGTATATACTTGGTACAGAAAGACATGAGTCAAGACGTATAGACAACCAGTTAAGAGGTCGTTCCGGTAGACAGGGAGACCCTGGTTCTTCAAGATTCTTTATTTCATTAGAAGATGATTTAATGAGACTTTTTGGTGGTGAAACAATTCAGAGATTTGCTGAAAAAGGTGATTTTCCTGAAGATGAACCAATAGAATTTAAGACTATATCAAAAGCTATAGAAAGAGCTCAGAAAAAAGTTGAAATTAATAACTTTGGTATACGTAAACACGTCCTACAATATGATGATGTTATGAATGTTCAAAGAAAAATCATCTATGGAGAAAGGGAAAGAGTTCTTCAAGGCGAGGACATGAAAGACTATATTCTTGAAATGATGAAAGATATTATCTCATCAGCAGTGGATAATTTTACTAATGGCTCAAATAGTCCACAAGAATGGGATATGGAAGGTTTAATGCTATATCTTAAGTCTGCATTTTTACCAGATGGCTTACTTCAATTCCCGGATTTAAATAAATACAATGAAGAAACTTTAAAAGAATATATTACCGAACAAGCATTAAAAGCTTATGACGAAAAAGAAAAGGAAATTGGCTCTGAAAAGTTCAGAGAAATTGAAAGAGTTATACTTTTAATGGTTGTAGATAGAAAATGGATGGATCATATTGATGCAATGGATCAATTAAGACAAGGTATAGGCCTTCGTTCCTATGGTCAACAAGATCCTGTTAGGGCATACAATGAAGAAGGCTTTGGTATGTTTGAAGAAATGAACAATTCAATAAAAGAGGACACATTAAAAGGCTTGTTTAATGTTAGACCTGTTGAAGAAGTTCGTAGAAAACAAGTAGCAAAAGAAACTAAATCCAGTGACCAACAAGTTACAGTTGTAAAGGGTAAAAAAATAGGAAGAAATGACCCTTGTCCATGTGGTAGTGGAAAGAAATACAAAAAATGTTGTGGTAGAAACGCATAAGGGGAAAAAATGGACTTATACGCAGTACACGAAGAAATATCTTATTTAGAAGAAACTTTAAAGGAGTTAGGTGATTCACTTTGACTTGCCTAAGCTTAAAGATGATATAAAAACCTTAGAAGAAAAAACAATGGAAGAAGGATTTTGGGACGATAGTAGTAAGGCCCAAAATCTTTTTGACGAGTTAAAGGTTAAAAAAGAAAAGGCAGAAAAATTTTATAAAATTCAAGAGGAATTAGAAGAAGTTGAAGTTCTTCTTGAAATGGTAAAAGAAGAAGACACAACAGCATATGATAAGGAAATTGAAAATACTTTGAAAAAAATAGAAAAAGTGTTGGAAGATTTTAAAATTGAAACTATGCTTAGTGGTGAATATGACAAAAATAATGCAATATTTTCAATTAATTCAGGAGCCGGTGGAACTGAAGCCCAGGACTGGACGGAAATGCTTTTAAGAATGTATACCAGGTGGATGGATGACCATGGTTTTTCCCATGAAATAACAGATTATAACCGTGATACAGAAGGTGGAATAAAATCTGTAACAATGGTTATTAAGGGCTATAATGCCTATGGTTATTTAAAATCTGAAAAGGGTGTTCACAGACTTGTTAGAATATCACCTTTTGATACCAATAAAAAAAGACATACTTCCTTTGCCAGTGTAGATGTTTATCCGGTAATTGAAGATACGGATAAAATCGAAATAGATCCACATGATTTAAGAATAGACACCTATAGGGCAAGTGGAGCCGGTGGGCAACATGTTAATACAACGGATTCAGCCGTTAGAATTACGCATATTCCAACAGGGGTAACAGTTCAGTGTCAGTCGGAAAGAAGCCAAATAAGCAATAGGGAAACTGCTATGTCAATGTTAAAAGCTAGGCTTATTGCAATAAAAGAAGAAGAAAATCGTGAAAAAATTGAAGATATACAGGGAAAATATAATAAAATTGCCTGGGGCTCTCAAATTCGTTCCTATGTTTTTAATCCCTATACATTAGTAAAAGATCACAGAACTAATTATGAAGTTGGGAATATAGAGCGGGTTATGGATGGAGACATTGACGATTTTATTAATGAATATTTAAAGCTTAATGCTATAAAGCAAAAAGATAAATAGGATGCAGCTTACTGCATCCTATAAATATATCTAGGATTATATTAGAAGAGAATTATTTAAAAGTATGAGGTGGACGTTTGAATATCAACTTAAAAATTGCAGAATTATTAAAAATAAAAGAAAAACAAGTAGAAGATACAATTAAATTAATTGATGAAGGAAATACCATTCCCTTTATTTCAAGATATAGAAAAGAAGTAACGGGGAACTTATCCGATACAGAACTTCGTCAATTAGAAGAACATCTTACATATTTAAGGTCTTTAGAGCAAAGAAAAGAAGATGTAATCCGTTTAATAGATGAGCAGGGGAAATTAACAGAAGAGCTAAAAACGGAAATCGAAAATGCTGAAAAAATACAGGAAGTTGAAGACCTTTATCTACCATATAAGCAAAAGAAAAGAACAAGGGCTACTATAGCAAAGGAAAAGGGACTAGAACCTTTAGCTGATTTAATTATGTCACTAGAAGCAAAAAATAATGATATTGAAGAAATGGCCCAGTCTTTAATAGATGAAGAAAAAGAAGTAAATACATTAGAAGAAGCCTTAAAAGGTGCAATGGATATAATAGCTGAAAGAATATCTGAAACAAAAGAATTTAGGGATATTGTAAGAAATGAAGCTCATAAAAATGGTGGACTAATATCGACAAAAGCACCGGATAAAGAAGATTCTACCTATGATATGTACTATGATTTTGCTGAAAGGATTAAACATTTAAAACCTCATAGAATATTGGCTATGTTTAGGGGAGAAAAAGAAGGTATTTTAAAATTAAAATACGATTTTAATGATGAAGAAAATATAGAAAACATATTATTTAAACTCTGTATGAATGAAGAGTATGTAGGTTATAAATATTTAGAAGAAGCTTTAAGAGATGGCTATAAAAGATTACTACTACCATCAATAGAAACAGAAATAAAAAATGAATTAAAGGAAATGGCAGACAAGGAATCAATAGAGGTTTTTGCCGGTAATTTAAAACCTTATTTAATGCAGCCTCCAATTAAAGATTCTGTAGTAATAGGACTTGACCCAGGCTATAGAACTGGGTGTAAGGTTGCAGTAATATCGGAACATGGCAAAGTTTTGGATTATTCTACAATATATCCTACAAAACCAAAAGAGGATATTAAAGGAGCCAAAAAAGTATTAACTGAATTTATTAATAAATACAAGGTAAATTTAATAGCAATTGGAAATGGAACAGCTTCCAGGGAAACAGAAAGTGTCGTAGCTAGTTTAATAGAGGAATTAGGAAAGAAAGATCTTTTCTATACAATTGTCAATGAGGCAGGAGCATCAATTTACTCAGCGTCTAAACTTGGAGATGAGGAGTTTCCTGACCTAGATGTAACAATAAGAGGAGCAATTTCCATAGCAAGAAGAATACAGGACCCATTGGCAGAACTTGTAAAAATTGAACCTCAACATATAGGAGTTGGACAATACCAACATGATGTTAATCAAAAAGAGTTAAAGCAAACATTAGGTAATGTAGTAGAGGACTGTGTAAACTCTGTAGGAGTAAATGTTAACACTGCATCACCTGCATTATTAAACTATGTTTCCGGTATAAGTAAATCCGTTGCAAAAAACATTGTAGCCTACAAGGAAGAAAATGGTCCATTTAAAAATAGGGCAGAATTAAATAAAGTAAAGGGACTAGGACCAAAGGCCTTTGTTCAATGTGCAGGATTTTTAAGAATACCAGAATCTGAAAATATATTGGATAATACAGGAGTTCATCCGGAAAGTTACGAAATAGCAGAAAAACTATTAGGTCAGGATTTGAAAAAAATTCAAATTAGTAGGGTTTCTAAAGAATTGGAAGTTGGAGTCCCAACCTTAGTTGATATAGTAAAGGAATTAAAAAAACCAGGACGTGACCCAAGGGATGAAATGCCAAAACCAATACTTCGTTCCGATGTACTTTCAATAGATGACTTAGAAGAAGGTATGATATTAAAAGGAACAGTAAGAAATGTCGTTGACTTTGGTGCCTTTGTCGATATAGGAATAAAAAATGACGGTCTTGTTCATATATCTGAAATGTCTGAAAAATTTATAAAACATCCTAAGGATTTAGTAAAGGTTTCAGATATAGTAGAAGTTAAAATAATAGGAATAGACAAGGATAAGGGAAAAGTTGCCCTTAGTATGAAATTGTAATTAAATTTAAGTGTGAAAGGAATTACGAATCTATAAGGAAAGTTAGTTTTAAAATAAATAAATTTTTAAGAATATTCAATAAAAAAGCTGTTGAAAACTAAGGAAATTAGTTTCAACAGCTTTTAATTAGTTTATTTTAACATAGCTGAAATCATCCAAATATTTTTATCATATCCTGAAATATGATCTTCTAGTGCACTTACTAAAATAAAATCGCCTTTCTCATCGGCTTCTTGTCTTATTTCTACAGCTAAATCTCTAAGAGTATTAATATCGTCAAGAAGTATATTTAAAACCTCATCTTTTTTATAATCCTTAGATTCTATTTCTTTAATAGTAGAATTTTCTAAATAATCCTTAACAGAAGCTAAAGGAAATTCCTTTCTCATTTTAATAAGTTCAGCAATTTCATCGAATTTTTCAAATAGGTCATTATAAAACTCTTCAGTGAAATTATGAATATTAATAAAGCCATTTCCGGCTATATTCCAGTGCAAATTGTGAACCTTTGTTATTTCGATATTTAAATTTGATAAATAAACATTTAATTTTTTCATTTTGTCCTCCTAAAAATTTTTATTCAACTTCCTACAAAACATATATACCCAGGTGGAATGTTTTAAACACAAATATGTAATTATTACAAATCGAAGCCTAATTAATATTAAATTATTGTAATAATTTAAATATGATATTTAGTAAAACTTTATTATTAATTTAATATGTTATACTTGGTATAAATAGCCTAATTGCTAAAGGAGTTAGAAATGAAATATTTTGTTTCTATTTTTGGTGTAATTTATATTGTTGTTTTAGTTAGTTTATTATGGGTTTCTAAAAAAAGAAAAGACATTTATTTGAAAGTAAAAACCTTAACAAGTTCTTTATTTGTTTTTAACTGTTTCATGTCTTTTTATTTTAGTGGTAGAAAATATACTGGAATATTTCTGCTTCTTATTTTAGGTCTTGTTTTTTGCCTAATTGGCGATGTTTTTTTAGGACTTAACAAAAATAGAGTTTTAATTAATATAAGATATTTTAAGGCTGGTGTTATAGGTTTTTCAGTAGCACATATTCTATTTTGTATTATTTTTTATTCACTTATAGGATTTTTTTGGTTTGATTTTTTTCTTCCTATTATTCTAGTTTCTATAGCTTTAATTTGTGAAAAAAGAAACTTAGTAAGGTTGAAAAAACTAAGAAAAATTGTGAATATATATGCTGTAATTATAGGTCTTATGGCTACAAAAGCCATGGAAGTAGTTTTATTGGGAAATTTAATTAAGATACATGGAATCTTGCTTATTGTAGGAACTGGTTTGTTTTTATTTTCAGATATAGTTTTGTTTTTTGTTTACTTTGGAACTAAGAAAAAATCTTACTTAAGTTTAGTTAATTTATTTACATATTATATGGGATGTTTTTTTCTAGGACTTACAGCATATTATTTATAAATAGAAAATATTTGTTGATTTTAAGGGTATATCAATAGATAGAAAATAAATTTTGATTTTCATTATGGTATTATAATATTTAAGTGGATAATAAAAAGCTTATAATAGGCTGATTGAATTTAAAATAATATATTAACTATAAAAAAGGAGGTAAAATTATAGCTAAGTTTTATTTATATTTGTACATAATATATTGTTTTAGTAAAGATTTAGAAAGGGGAAAATATGAAGAAAATATGTTATATGATTTTGTTAATAACAGTATTTTGTTTAGTGGGATCTAATAGTGTTCTAGCTGAATCAAATGAAGATTTGTTATTAAATAAAAAGGTTGAATATTCAGGTGTTGAAGGAGGCAAAGTTTCTTCTGGTGATTGGAAATATCCACAATTTGTAGGAGAAAGTGCAGTTGATGGTAATGATGAGACTAGATGGTCTGCTGATAAACAGGATGTTCAATGGTTAATAGTAGACATGGGGGAAGAAAATATTATTTCTGAAATCGTTTTAAATTTCCATGCAGAAAGTCCTGATTATGAAGTTTTAGTTTCAAGTGATGGAGTAGAGTATAAATCAGTATTAAGAGAAACAAAAGGATCGTCTGGTGGACAAGTAATTAAACGTATAAATCTAGATAATTTATCATGTAGATATATTAAATATAAACAAAAAAGTATGTGGAAACATACGAATGGTCAATACTATGGTTCAAGTATCATTTCATTTGAGGCTTATCAGTATTCTAGAATACCAGAGAATGTTGTTTTTGAAAAAGATAATATAGTAATTAGTAAGAATAGAAAAGCTTCTTTAGAATATAAAATTATTCCTGAAAATTTAAACATATCTGAAGATCAATTAATATGGGAAACGAGTGATAAAAATATTGTAGAAGTTGAAAAGGGGATAATTTATGCAAAAAATGAAGGTGAGGCAAATATATCTTTATCAATAAAAAATACTAATTTAAAAGCAGTTATAAAGATTGAGGTTGTTCTTGCTAAAGAAGAATATGAATTAATGAGAAATAGATGGAAAATACGATTAATTGGCAAGGATTTAGATAGTTCAGATATTGATATAAAAAAATATAAAGAACAAATATCAAATGAAAGTGAAGGACTGTGGAAAAGTTTAAATAAAAATGAAAATAGACAATATTTATGGGAAAAAATTGTTTCAGATACAACTTCAGCGGATTATACAACTCAATTTAACAATATAAAAAAATTAACTTTAGGTTATTATGAACCAGACAGTGTTATTTATAATAATCCTGAAGTAAAAGCAGAAATTTTAAAAGCTATTGATTTTATGATTGAGACAAAAAAATATAACGGAACATATTGGACAGGAAATTGGTGGGATTGGCAAATAGGATCTGCTCAACCATTAGTTGATACATTAATATTATTGCATGATGATATATTAAAAGATAATCCTGATATGTTAGAGAAATTTGTAACTCCAATTAAAAAATATGCCTATAATCCTAATAAACAATGGCCAAAATATAATGCAACAGGAGCTAATTTAACAGATATATCAATATCAGTATTGGGCTCTGGAATTTTACTAGAAGAAGATGAGAGAGTTGAAATGGTTAAAGAAAGCGTTCCTAAAGTTCTTAATCTAGTAACAAAAGGTGATGGACTGTATTTAGATGGTTCTTTAATACAACACACATTTTTCCCGTATAATGGAAGTTATGGTAATGAATTATTAAAGGGAGTAGGTAGAATCCAATCTATAATAGTTGGAACCCAATGGGAAATAAAAGATAATAAGATATCTAATCTATTCAATGTCGTGGACAAAGGATATTTACAATTAATGCCTAGTGGTAGAATGCCAGCTATGGTATCAGGTCGTAGTATATCTAGAGCACCTTTAAAAAATCCATTTACCACAGAATTAGAAACTGGGAAAGAAACAATAGCAAATTTGTTATTAATTTCAAAGTTTGCACCGGAGGAATTAAAAGATAAAATATATTCACATGTTAAACAGTGGGTAATTGATACAAGTGAATATTATAATTTTTATGAAAATCCAAGAGATTTTGATGCACTATTAGATTTGAAAAATATTGTAAATGATAATAACATAAAGTCTAGAGAGGATAAAAATATCTTAAATATATATGCATCAATGGATAGGGTATTTCAAAAAACTAAAAATTATGCAGCAGGTATAGCGATGTATTCAAATAGAATTGCTAATTATGAATATGGAAATACTGAAAATAAAAGAGGATGGCATACAGCTGATGGAATGTTATATCTCTATAATGAAGATTACTCTCAATTTGATGAAGGATATTGGACAACGATAGATTCTTATAGGTTACCTGGTACAACAATAGATGTTAAAGAATTGCCAAATGGTCACAAATCATCGGTAAAAAGTCCACAAAGTTGGGTTGGAGGTGCTACCAATGGAAAAATTGGGTCTATTGGTATGTTCTTAGATAAAACAAAAGAAGAAATGATTTTAAGGGCAAAAAAATCCTGGTTTTTACTTGAAGATCAAATAATTAATTTAGGATCAGAGATTAATGGTACAAGTAGTAGTGGAATAGAAACAATTTTAGAAAATAGACAAGTTGATTTAGATAAATTAGACTTAGTAATTAATGGAGAAAATTTAATAGAAACAAGCAAGAATATAGATTGTGGGTGGATCAATCTTAAAAATGAAAACGTTAAAAATAATATAGGATATATAATTCCTAATTCTAGTGAAAATATATCTATATATAAAGATACAAGAACAGGAAAGTATAAAGATATAAATGAATATTTCTTAAATGATAAATTATATACTCATGATTATTTAACAATAACTAAAAAACATGGTTTAGAAGTTGTAAATGATTCATATGAATATGTAATAATTCCAGGGAAAACAGATAAAGAAATCGAAAACTATTACAAAAACCCTATTTATGAAGTAATAAGTAATGATGGAGATGTACAAGCAATTAGAACTAATGATTTATTAATGGCCAATGTTTGGAATGTTAATGAGAAAATAGATTATATAACAGCCAAGACTCCAATGTCTTTTATAGTTGAAAATGAAGGAAATAATAAAGTAAAAATTATAATATCAAACCCTAGTCAAAATAATCAAGAAGTTTCCATGGAAATTGATATGGATATAGAAAAAGTCATAAGTAAAGATGAAAATATAAGGCTTGAAGATAATTTAATTACATTAGATAGTACAGGATTATTAGGAGCATCAAGAGAAATAGTTATTCAAATTAAATCAACCGTAGATAAAACTAAACTAGAAAATAAAGTCAAAGAAGTTGAAAAAATTGACACTAGTAAATACACAGCAGAAACTGTTAAAGCTTTAAATGATGCTCTAGCAGAAGCTAAAGAAGTACTTGCAAAAGACAGTGCAACTCAAAAAGAAGTTGACGATGCATTAGCTAAACTGGAAAAAGCTCAAGCAGATCTAAAAGAAAAAACTGTGGATAAAACTAAACTAGAAAATAAAGTCAAAGAAGCTGAAAAAATTGACACTAGTAAATACACAGCAGAAACTGTTAAAGCTTTAAATGATGCTCTAGCAGAAGCTAAAGAAGTACTTGCAAAAGACAGTGCAAC
>NZ_JBASWB010000063.1:0-5575 GCF_049276255.1 Miniphocaeibacter sp. | reverse complement strand
GGATTATGTTATGTTTTCATAAGTTTAAGTTTAAAGGTTTTGAAAATGAAATAGCGGCTCAAGCTTCTTAGCTTGAACCGCAAATATTATTATTTTCTTCATCAACACTATTTGACAAAGAGCCTATTTAAATATCTAAACCTTTAGTTTGTAATCTCCTGAAAAAATATATCTGCCTGATTTTTATCTAGATTATATAATAAAATATAATCTAGAATATGTGAGTAGGTGTCCTTACCAAGTAATTTATTGGCAAAGGCCATTGCTGCAATTTCTCCTAAATAAGCAATATTTGACTTTCTAGTATATTTTAAAACACTCCATAATTTTATTTTATAGGTATTTATAAATAAATCAGGTTTCTTATATTCTATATAGTGAAATAACTCATGGGCTAATACAACTCTTTCGATATATTCTTTACTAATTAATATATCTGTTTCACTTTTGAAAAACTCATAAGCTTCTTCCACTGAATTGTTATATATAACTATTTTATTTGGCTCTTCAAAATATCCATAATACCCTGTTTCTGAGCTATGGGTAAAACTAATATCCAAATTCATTTCTTTTACAATCTTAAATATATCTTGATTATTATATTTTTTTAATAATTTATCCCCTTCATCTTCCCCACATTTAACAGATTCAGATATTAAATAGTCAATTTTATTTTTATCTATTTTGTTTTTTATAGGGTCTTGATTTAACAAATATTTATAATAATCATAATCTGATATATTTAATAATTTTGTTATTTCATCTTTCATTTATAGATCATTTCTTGCTGAAATTAATATTATCTCCTCATTTGAAGGTCTTGTTATTAACTCTGAATCCATTACCATATGCATTTGTTCTAGTGATGCCATTCCTTCATAGTCTATAACCTTAGCACCTATACACATATAGAAGTCTGGAGATAATTTAATATCTGACTTATAAACTGACATTTCTTCCCATAGCTTATCTGTTAATGCTCTTACTCCTGCAGCTGTAGTTGCAACAGCATCTCCATCGGATCTTTGTATTTTAACAAAGCCTTTTTTATCTACTACTCTAATTTCCATAGTTTTTTGTTTTTCATATCCTACAACAAAGAAGTGGGAGTTTTTAGCAAGTATTTCAACTTTTGAAACATCAACTTGCATTGAATCTGCTGCAATTTTCTTAGCTTCATCATCTTCTATGGATTTTGACAAGTCTTGGGTTTGAATTTCTGTAGAACCTGTTGCTATAGCCCTAACTTTAGAGGTTTGTGAGTCAATTTCTATTTGAATTTCCACACTTTCTGCTGTTGCTCCTGACTTAATAGCCATGTCTGTTGCTTCTCTTCTAATTTCTGCTAAGTCATCTGGTGTAGGATCAGGAATAACCCTTTCTACTACATCTCTTACCATGGCTAAGGCAACTCCTATAGATGAAATAACCTCTGCATTATCTGCAATCTGATAAGGAAGCCCCATTTTGTTTGCTGTAAAAGGTAACAAGGTTAAGGCTCCACCGCCACCACCTACTAGGGTAATTTGTTCTCTTTCTATTTTATATTTTGTTGCTAATTCCTCTATTACATCAATACATGTGTTTGCTGCATCATCAAGTATTGCCTTGGCACAATCTTCAACAGACATATTTAATTCTTCTGCTAAAGCCCCTACTGCAATTAAGCTAGATTCTTTATTTCCAAATGAAAAATCGCCTTCTTTTACAATACCTAGTACTATTGCTGCATCTGTTACTGTTACTGCAACTCTTACACCATTAGCACATTCTATTGCTATATAATCAGATGGGTCATCCTTCATAGGCTCTATTCTTATTACCTTAGGATCTTTTAACTTTTCCGGATCAGTGTAAGTAGCATAAGGTAAATTAGCTATATGGGCAGATCTAGGACCAACTTTTACAATTTTACTTTTACTAGCCCTTACCATAGAGCCACCTGCTACTCCTGAAACATGGACATCTAAAGAGTTAATTAAGGTATTTTGTCCTCCTACTACAGCGTAATCAACCATAGGTCTACCATTTTTAATAACACCTATGTCTGTACTAGTTCCTCCAACTTCAAAGAAAATACCATTTGAAACTCTTAAATACATCAAAGCACCTACTGTTGAAGCTGCTGGCCCAGATAGCATTGTAAGTACTGGTCTTTTTCTCATTTCTTCTATGTCCATAACTCCACCGTCACCTCTCATTATCATAAGTGGAGCTTTAATACCAGCTTTTCTTACTGCTGACTCTGTACTGTCTGCTGTTTCAAACATCTTAGGCAATATTGAAGCATTTATAACCGCTGTTCTAGTTCTTCTTGTAAGTCCATATAATTTACTTATATCAGATGCTGCTGTTACTTCTATTCCTCTTTTTGCACCTAACTTTTTAACTTCTAATTCTTCGTCTATATTGTCTACGCCAAAAGTTTTAGTAGCTACTAATACTTTACAATTTTCTCGTAATAATTCATCTATTGTTTCATTAATCTTTGCTGAATTAATTTCCTTTAAATTTATATATCTGTGTGCAGTTGTTATTTTTCTTTTACCAGAATCATCTAACTGAATATCCTTAATATTACTTTGAATCTTTGATAAGAAACCTGAAACAACTCCTTGTCCCATTGCAATAATTCCGGTTTTTGCAACATCACCTTCTAATAGTGCATTTGTAGCCTGGGTTGTTGAATGTGCTATAAAGGTAACTTCATCTGGTGATATTCCGTTTTCAGTTAAACATTTTTTAAAGGACTCAACTACTCCTGCTGATACTCCTAATTCATCCTCATGTGTTGTTTTTACAGAGCCTATTCCAACTATTTCATAGGTTGAATCATCAATGGCAACAGCTTTTGTATGAGTACCACCAACATCAATACCAACTCTTATTTTTCTATTACTCATTAGATCCTCCTATCTATCCAAAAAAGAAATAAACTAGTACTATATTTATAATAGCTATTATCCAAGCCCAAATAAATCCTGTTTTTAACAAGTCCTTTACAGAGACTTTACTATAGTTTAGGGCCCATAAATTCCATGATTGTGTAGGACAAACAGATAAATTCATAGCTATTGTAGGAACATACATTAAACAGAATAAAAATGGAGTTGAAAAGTTTCCTATTGCACTTAATACTCCTACTGTTGCTGCTCCTGCTCCAAATATAGTTAAAGGTCCTCTAAATAGTCCAAAAGGTGCTATTATAGCAAATACTAAGGCTAAAGTTATAGTGGATTTTGGTAATATTCCACCTAGTATGGCTTCAAAATAAGGTGCTGCTACTCCGGAAATCTTGTTAAACATAGGTAGTATAAACAAGAATCCCAATAAACTTGCAACATCAATTACCCCATCATAGAAAGTTCTGGATATTGTTCTTGACGCTTGACTAAATCCAGTTAATCTCTTACAGAATATTAATCCCCAAAGTGAGCCAACAATAAAGGCTGGTATAGCACTCCAATTCCAAATTATTGCTAATGCTGTAGGAATAATTGGAGTAATCATAGCTATTGTTGGAACATAGTCCTCTTCAACAGTATTAACCGCTCTTGCTGCCCACGCTCTTCTTCTCTTCTTCTTAGTTTTTAAATTGAAAACCAACATAATTGCAATTACTATTAACTGAACTGCCATTGCTGCAAATGCCCATGGAAAATAATTACTATCATATTTCATATCCCCAAATATTCCTTGCATTTGAGTAAAAAGAACTTGGTTTATGTACATACCACTACCAACACTCATTAAATAACTTGTAACTGCTACTGGTTTTGGAACTCCTAATGACATTAGAATAGGAAGTACAATAACTCCTATAGCTACAACAGCACCTGCTCCAAATGTTGATGTAAAAATAATTCCTGTTACTACTGAAAGTAAAACAGTTGTTATTAAAGGATCATCTCCACCTAGTTCTGTAACAGAACGTATTAATTTTTTTGCAATTCCTGTTTCAATTAAAATTCTTCCAAACCAGCTACCAAATATAACATTTACGGCTGTTGCTCCCCAACTTTCCGGTCCACCTTGTAAAATATCTTTCATAGCTGAAGCTTCGTCTGGATTTGTTGGATTCCACTTTAAGTTTCCCCCTATCATACATAGAGCTATCCATATTACTGCCATTATGAAAAAACCAACCATTAGGTTTCCACCTTTAGCAGCATAATAAATAAGTCCAAAGTATGATATTAACAATAAAATACCTATAAAAATATCCATAAACTCCTCCTTTTATGTATTAAAACTATATTTCTATAGTTTTTTAACCTCTTCCCATACTGAATCGTCTACATGTACCCCTTCAGTTAACGCTTTCTTTCTTCTTGCAAGAACGCCTTCACCTGGATATGTTATTTCTCTATTTGGGTCAATTCTTTCTGCATTTTTAACTTGATTAATTAATCCTTCCGCTATTTTTTCAGTTTCTTCTTTTGTAGCAAAAACATATGGATCTATTGCAATAAAGACTTGAGAACAACCTGTACAGCTGCCTTTACCTTCTTTGTCCATATCTGCTGCTGTTCTTCCCTTACTTAGCATACTAGCCATTAAGTCTAAGGCAATGGCAAAACCTGAACCTTTCCAATATCCAATTGGTAAAATTCTTAAAGATTCCTCTATATCTCCTGGTACAGATGTTAAATTACCATCTTTATCAAACCCACCTGGGTAAGGAAGCTCTTTACCTGCTAATCTTGTAACTTCTAATTTCCCATAGGAATATTGACTAATTGCCATATCTAATACAAATGGTTTGTCCTTATATGGAACTGCAATACAAATCGGATTATTTCCTATAGTTGGTTTCTTACTTCCCCATACAGGCATTGAAGATTCTGTATTGGTCCAATTTATTCCAATAAATCCCTCTTCTACAGTATCCCAAGCATATGTACCACCTCTCATCCAGTGAGTAGTATTACTTAAGGTCACCAGTCCTAAACCATGTTCTTTTGCTAATTCCACAGCTCTTTTAGATGCTTTTTTAGCATTTACAATTCCAATTCCTAAACCACCATCATAATGCTCCATAAAGCCCTTAGCCTTAACTAGTTCCATTTCAGAATTCAAGTCAACCCATCCCTTGTTAACATAATCTACAAATCTTGGAACCCTATTAAGTCCATGGGACTCTACACCATCTCTACTTGATTGTGCATGTACTTCAGCACAAATCTCCGCCTGTTCTTCTGTTAACCCGGCATTTAGCAAAGCTTTTTTAATTACCGATTTTAACTCTTCAAATTGAACAAACATACTTACCTCCTTTTTAGAAATTATTTATTTTTACTAATTTTATCCATTTTTTCAATAGCTTCCCAAAGACCAGTTAAATACTCTAAACCTAAGGCTCTGTCGTATAAACCATAGCCAGGTCTACCTTCTTCATCCCAAATCATTCTTCCATGGTCTGGACGAATATATCCATTAAAGCCAGTATCATAAAAAGCCTTCATAATTTCAAACATATCTAAGTCACCATCTGGTGAAAAATGTGCCGATTCCCTAAATTTCCTATATCCTAAATATTTAACATTTCTTACATGGGCACAAGCAATTTTGTTTT